>JBEKUL010000168.1:0-5389 GCA_049515055.1 Steroidobacteraceae bacterium
TCCGGTTTTGATATTCCAGTGATCATTGGTCCCATGAACGGGGGTATGGACTATCCGGCCGCCTTTCGTCGAAGCGAGTCGCTTGGCACCCGTGTCGCGGTAGCTATTGCGCGAGCCAGCGCCGACTTCGTCAATAGAATCATTGCGGGCAAAATTCGTGCGAACGTCCTCTTGGTCGCAAATGAGCGCACCCGTAATGCGCTACCCAGGGGCACCCGGGGCAAGATTATCGAGATTCCCGAAAACGGTGTGGATCTTACTGTCTGGTCTCTGCCGCCAAAAACTGTGCCCTCAGCTGTACCACCGCGCTTTCTCTTCGTCGGCCGTCTCGTAGAATGGAAGCGCCTGGATCTCGTTCTTCATGCTTTGGCTGAGGTTCCCGAAGCTCAACTTGATGTCATCGGTGATGGTCAGATGCGGATCACCTGGACCGCTTTGGCAGGTCACCTCGGAATAGCCGACCGCGTGCGCTGGCTCGGTTGGCTTCAGCAGGCGGAATGCGCCCAGCATATACATGGCGCAACGGCCCTGCTTCTGCCGAGCATATACGAATGCGGTGGTGCGGTCGTGCTTGAAGCCATGGCCTGCGGCAGCCCAGTTGTGGCCACAGCTTGGGGAGGCCCAATGGACTACGTTGACGCAAGCTGCGGGATTCTGATCGAGCCGGCTGGCCCGGATGCAATCGTCAGTGGGTTCGTCGATGCCATCCGCAAACTTGCCGCCGATCCTGCCCTGCGGGTACAGCTCGGCACAGTCGGTCGTAAGCGCGCGGGACTACTCTACGACTGGAATCTAAAGATCGATCGCATCGTCGAAATTTATCGCCAATGTATCTTTGACCGGCGCTCCTAAGTCCACAATCTCGCTAGTTTGGGGTCACGACAAACAAATCCTTCCGTCGCTCTGCGTTTTGCATTACAGCTCACCTCCAGAGCTGCCACTGATCCCAACCCAATACAGCACCAGCAATCAGAGCATTAGTGGTCGCGTGAGCGACGACCGCTTCTCCAATGCTGCCTCGGCGCACCAACACTATACCGTACGCCAGGCCGGCTACGATCGCCGGTAACCACATCACTCCGTGCAGGAGGCCGAACGCGACCGCCGTCACCGACAGGGCAAGCCAGCCCACTGACCGAAATGGAACTGATTCAAAATCCTTGCTGATCAGCCGACGCATCAGAAAGCCTCGATAGGCCAACTCCTCGGCGATCGGCACGGTCAGGACTGATGCAGCAATCCGGCTTGCGATCCAAGTGACCCGCATGGACTCAGGTAGCGCCGCCAATTTGAGCGGGATCGCGGCGCCAGGTACCAACAAATTCGCGGCGGCGATCCAGACCAAGAAGACAGCCAGCCCCACCGTCGGCCCGCGCCAGCTGCAACGCCAATCCAGCGTCGCAAGTTTCCGCCGATAAAGAGCCAGCACGGTTACCCCGGCGATCAAGCGTAGTGGATCGAGCCACTCGAAGTCGCTCGCCATCGCGTGGGACACGGTGCCGGCAACGAGTATGGCCAATAAAGGCATTACGTAGGCGGCCGTGGGATTCTCGGTTTCCACCGACGCTGTGGAGCTCACTGCCGCGCGATTCAACCACGTGCTGCTGCGGCTGGCGAATACAACGCCGCATGAAATCGCGATAAACGCAATCCAACCCGCTTGGGAATGAAAGCCGAAAGAGGCCACCTCGGGAAAACCCGCATGCCCGATCAACACCAGCGCGGCGATTCGCAACGCGTTGAGTGCGAAACTCGCCAACATCCCAGCAGGAACCAGCAGAAGGGCGCGCGGAAAAATATAGTCGCGGCGAAAGTACACGAGCCACGCGATACAAAAGGCTAGCATCAGCCCCATGCCCTCAAGACCCGAACAGACATCCGTTATTTGCACGGCAAACCGATTCGTGCCTAGTACCAGATTGATTGGATCGACGATCAGCGTTGGCAGAATCGGTGAGAGCAGGCGCCGCACTAAATCGAAGGTCAGACCAGCAGCCGGTTTCCAGAGCCGTTGACTCCACTGCGTCACACAGACGCCCACGAGGGCGGCGACTAGCGCGTAGCACCAGACAGCGCCAAGAGCGCGCGCCCCTTGTATCCAGATCGACCAAGGTGCGATAGCCAGCAATGCCGCGAGCACAGCTGCTGCGCCGAGCGCCATCCACATCGCAAACATTACCTCAAACGGAACTGCAGAAGTGCCATTGGGGTACAGCAGATACGTGAGCGGCATGAGGGTGGCCAGGAGCAGGACATGCGCCATCGTCCAACGCAGATCTATCTCCTGCGCCCGCATGGAAGCTGCAGCCGCCCTCAATCTGGCTCCGCCGCGAACATAGGCAAAAACCGTCAAGGCGGCTGCGAGGGCAATCAGAAAGCGAAAGCCCCAATGCTGCGCGTCGTGCACGATCGAGCCGAAACCCTGCGCGGACTGCGCGCGGTGGAAGTCCACAAATTCATTGAGCAGGACTTTCTCAGCCAGGAATACTGAGGCTAGGATCGCGAATCGTGCGGCCGAGCCGAGGCGCACTGATGAGACTTTAGGCACCCACGGATTGTACCGGTAGCTCGATGTGGGTTGTAACGACACAAGTCAAACGCTAATGATCGCGTTACATGTTCTCTGTGTGCAGCGTTTGAGTGGTATGCACGTGCCTCGCCCAACTGCGAAGTGCATCACAGAATTACGCAGAGCGCATTGTCTGAGCTCTGGGACTGACGTCGATGCGATCAGTTCAGGGCTGATTCCAGCGTCGGCGCTTGGGGAAGTCGGCTACGCGCCCATAATTGTCTGAGAGTCTTGCACCACCGGTTACTGCCGGTCTGATGTTTTCGAAATCGATGGCTACGGGCTGCTCAACGGGTTTAAGAGCATGGTAGAGCCGAGCCGGCCATTGTCGCTGTGACCAATATTTCAGCTGGAGCTCGCGGACCAATTGTGGCTCGTCCCACGGAACGTCGTGATAACTCGAGTCGATGTATCGCTTGCAGGTCTCGCCAGAGGCGAGGGCCTGAGGGAACAGAGCAATGGTGTCGGTCTTTATTGGATTCACCGGCTGAGGTCTTGGCTCATTTCGCAGGGCCGCGCTGAACACACCGGCCAGGCTACCCTGATCGGGGAATTCCAGATGCCCTAATTGGGTGCAACGCGGATTCATTTCGATCAAGTGAGGTACGCCGGTGGTGTCGTTAATCATATAGTCCAAACCGTAGAACCCGGAAAGCTGCAGCCGCCTCGCGAGCAGTTCAGCGGCTTGCGCCATCTGCTCATCCTTGACGCGGCGAATTACCGTCGCCGCGCCAGTCGGCCCTTCGGCGGCGACGACTAGTACAGAGACCAGAGACAGAACCTCGCCTTGCTTGCACGCGAACATGGAATTTGCGGGGCGCCCGGCGACGAATTCCTGGATGATGACGTCACGTTGTGCTTGATTTCGCGACATCCAAAGCGCAAGTGGATCGCGGTTGATCGCCAGGCGCTTCCAGGCCGTAGCGCGACTGAGTGGCTTGCTGAGCTCTCGCCAAGCTGCGAGCGATTCCTCGAGGGATTGGAAAATTCGCACGCCGTTACCGCCAGATTCACCATCAACCTTAAGTACCCCCGCGCACGGCCCTCGCTCGTGCCACCCTACGACATCGTCGGTTCCTTGCGCCTTGCTTGTCCTCGCCACCCGGATGCCTAGTTCGACCGCGGTGCTTAGCAATCTGGAGCGGCTGCTTACAATCGAATAACTCTGTGGGGCTCCCAATGAGTGTTCTATAAGGTCCCTTAACGATCTGTGCCGTCGATGCAATTCATGAAGTTGAGCCACGACGCCGTCATCGCAAGGCACGATGATATCGGGACGGCATTCGATTATGGCGCGACGTAGGCTCGCCAATGACCACAAGCCGGAATAGAAGTGCCTGCGCTCGACTCCGAGTACGTGTGTAAGTACATGTCCAGCCGGACAGAGCACACTCACGCGACAGCGATGACGTAGGAGAGCGATCGCCAGGCGCGCCGAAAGAGGCCAGCTTTTGGCCGCCGCGATCAACACCGAAGGCTGCAGACAGGTCATAAAGCCGCCCCTAGAGCTGGCAGAATCTTAAGGGATTGGAGACTGACTCCCAAGGAACGACGTCCACTTGCCATAATCTCTTCCGTCACTTGCACGATCAAACAGCCGAATGCGAGATGGCATGCTACGCCACCGAGTGCGCAGTAATCCGTGACGACTGCGCGATTATTCAGCTCCTTGAAGGACATCGGATGTTCGTCGCCCACGATTCACTCGCATTAACCGGGCAACGTCTTCCTGACATCGTAGCGGAAGATCCGCCGGCTCTCGGTGCTCAACCAGTATGAGTCTGCAGGAGGCATGTCCTTTGAGGGCTCGATCTCAGCAAGAACCGCTCGAATCGCGTGTCTATCGCGCCGGTCGAGTCACATGTTAATTGCCTCTCGCTTTGCAGATGACGATGAGATATGCCCAGCCATTGCGGCGTATGATCACATTCGTCAGCGCTGGCCTAGCCCGACTACCGTCGACGGTCTTAACTCTTGAGGGTTTTCGATAGTATTTGGATGTTGAGGCAAATCGCGCGCATGGAACCGATTTTGTTGCATCAGCCGTCATTGTTGGAGTGAAGCGTGAGCGTCGCAGCAGTCGACACTGCCATTATCGGTGCGGGACCCTATGGGTTATCGCTTGCCGCTCACTTGCGTGGAACCCGGAAAAGCCATCGTATATTTGGGTCGGCCATGAGTTTTTGGTCGCATCACATGCCGCAGGGTATGTGTCTAAAGTCGGAGGGCTTTGCATCAGATCTATACGATCCCGACTCGCAGTTCTCTCTGAAGGTTTACTGCGCGCAGAACAATATTCCTTATGCTGACATCGGCCTCCCTGTCCCTCGCGAGACGTTCATCGCCTACGCGCTGGAGTTTCAGCGGCGCTATGTGCCGCAGCTTGAAAATGCGCGAGTGATCTCGCTTGCGCGCTGTGAAGGAGGTTTCGAATTAACAACGGAAGCCGGCGAAATTGCTCGCGCACGGCAGGTGGTCGTTGCAGTCGGGCTCATAAACTTCACGCATTTGCCGCGAGAACTTCATGGCATGGAGGGCGGGTTCGTTACGCACAGCTCACAGCACAGTGACCTGAGTGCATTCAAGGGTCGGCAAGTTGCTGTGTTGGGCGCCGGGGCTTCTGCGGTCGATTTGGCGGCGCTGCTCCATCAGGCCGGAGCGCAGATAGAACTTATTGCGCGCCGGGAGTCGATCGATTTTCATCCTCCCCCGAAGGAGCCACGCTCTCTCTTCGAGCGCGTGAAGGCGCCGCGCTCGGGTTTAGGTGTCGGCTGGCGTTCACGCTTGTGCACGGACGTTCCGTTAGTGTTTTACGCGATG
>JBEKUL010000169.1:0-5346 GCA_049515055.1 Steroidobacteraceae bacterium
GCCTACGAGTTGGGCCGGTGTCGCGCGAGTTTCACGTGGGTTCTTTTCAAGTCGCTTCGCTAGCGTCGGGACGAACTACTTGTGGAAGCGCCGTGAACGCGCGATCGATACCGCGTGTGCAACACCCTGCTCAAGCTCTGCGCGCCGCTGAGCGGCCGGCGACCGGCAGCAACCGGGCCAAAAGCGGAAGTACAACTTGCTGAAATGTCTGCCGATAAGCGGCCATTCCTGTGATGCCGCTTCGGCTAAACAGCCCGGAGTCGCAAGAAAGGCGGCGGGCAGGCCCTAAGTTGCGCGCGAGATGCCGGCTGGCAAGAAGCAAGATCATATGGGGGCAGGGAGTGTTGGGAGAAGGACCCGAATTGGGAGGCGGCCAGCCGTCGACTGAGCACGTCGCGATCGCGAAACCATCGTGGAGGCCCTTGAACGTCACCGTTTGACGTGCTGGATCGCTCCGCGTGATGTAAAGGCAGGGGCGCTGTACGCCGACGCTACCGTCCGAGCGGTACCAAGCCCAAGCCGGCGATGCCTGAGTCAGAATCTTTCATCGGCACACCGCAGCGTGCGAGCACCTCCCGCAGATCCCGCAGCGGCGGAAACACCTCGTTGTTCCAGTCCGCGCCCTGCGAGTCATGCGCCCGCTGCTCGTGCTCAACGATGTCTTTGTCCTCGCGAAAGATGTTCTCCGTAAACCAGGTTACGAATGGCCACACCGCGTGGATGAGCCCCGGGATCCGCGGCTTCTTGACGGATAGATAGCCGTAGGTGCGATTGGTGCGCTGCTCGGCATCCAGGGGCGTGTAGCCGAGCCACACATCCAGTACCGGGTCGCTGGATTGCTGAATGTCCCGCCCGACCCAGACCTTGAGGTTCTGGTTCGGGTAGTCGGTACGGATACGCATGTGATCGGAGAAATCCTTCTTCGCAGCGCCACGCTTGCGCATCAGATCCACGATCACCTGCTCGCCGACGGAGGACTTGCCCGCGGTGCGGCTGAAGCTGTATTCGACCTCTGCCCAGTTCTCACCGTGGTTGCAGCTGAGGCACCGCGCCCGGATGGAGCCCATCTGCTTGCGATGCATGAATTGGTGGTTCATGTCGAAGAGATTCTCGTGCATGAAGGTGTAGTGGCAGGCCACTTCACGATTCAGCCGCCGCGTCTTGTAGTCCTTGCGTTGCGATGAGCCCAGGCTACCGGGCAGACGGCTCTGGGCCAGCGCAGGATCGCCGGGGAAAACGAAGATGAGGCCGTCGATCTCACGGGCCGGGTAAGCCCTCACGCCGCTCAGCAGTCGATCCGGCAACACGTAAGGGACCGACACGCACTTGCCGGTGCAGTTATAGGTCCAACCGTGGTAATGGCACTTCAGTTCATCCCCATTGACCACGCCGAGGTGCAGCGGTACCTGCCGATGCGCACAACGATCTTCCAGTGCGAAGACTTTACCGCTCGCGCCGCGGTAGAGGACGATCGGTTCACCGGCGAAGCGGCGCGCCGAGGTTTTTCCCACCTTCAGTTCATCGCACCAGGCGACCGGATACCAGTAATCCGGATGCGCGCCCACGCGGCGCAGATCGATGGGGTTGGGCGAACGGGGGGTGCTCAGCGTCATCAGCCTCGCCATATTGTCCGACATCTCAAGGCTCCACCGGCAAAGAACTCTCTTGGGGGCAGTTTGCACGGAATCGGCGCGTCCGGCGCACAAACCTGTGCCGGGCGGCTCGATCGTGCGGGCGTCGCGGCCCGACCGCTCGGGCAGTACCCCTGCGAGAATCACCTTGAGGAATTCGGCAAAGACCGACCGGCATCACCACCATCCTGCCGGACGAGTTCTTTAATATTTACGACAAGACCGGGCGGGTTACTCCAGCTACACACCCTAACCTCATGGCTTTATCGTAAAGACGACACCGCAAAGCGGCCGGCCGCGGCTTCCGGTAGGCTATTCCAATGAAGCGCAAGTTGCAGGGCCGAGCTTTCCCTTTGTCTGGCCGAAATGACCGCATTCGGGGTCGCAGTGGGACTCCGCTCTTGTCTGCGCTGAGACAAATGAGAGAGATCCGACTGTGACCGAAGTCAGTTGCACTCGCATTCGAATCAAGCCAGGAAGTGTCCTGCGTGTTCGCGAATGGGCAGCTCACATTAAAGCGCATCGAGAAGAGGCTCTCGCAACACTGGTTGAGGAGGGCGTCACGGTCGAATCGGTGTTTTTAGAGTCTTCGGCCGATGGCGACTTTCTGATTTATTTGATGCGCGCAGCCTCGATTGAATATGCTCACAAGGTCGGTGCCGATTCGGTTGCACCAATCGACGCGTATCACAAGAAGTTTATGCAAGAGGTCCGGTCAGAGGTGCAGCAGCTAGAGTTGTTGGTTGATCTTGAGCGCAACGGCTCCGCCTAAGTGCTGGAAAGTGGCCGGTTTCGTCGGGAAGAAAACTCTGGAGCCACGGGCGTTTACCGGAGGTACTATCTATGAGGTTAACGATCGGAGTACGCCTGGATGATGGGCCAAAGCGCAAGCAACCGAGGAGCGGAGACTTAGGTAGCTGCTCCTATTGTGCGCTCCATTACGATGGAGCGGAGTAATGTGCCGCCGACGTCGGCAACCTCAACGCCAATCTGGTAAAAGCCCAGCTTATCGTAGAAGGCTCGCCCCTTCGGGCTCTGCTCCTCGACTACTAGTCTGATGCGCCGCGTCTGCGGGAACGCATCGAAAGCCCGCTCCATCATTCTCTCGCCGATACCTTGTCGTTGGAATTCTGGCAGCAAATAGAGCCTGCTTACCACCAATTGAGGTCCGTCGGAATGAGCGGTGATCACGCCAACGATCCTTCCTCCTTCGCCCGTCGCACTTCCCACAAACGTCGTCTGTCCATCTATCTCAGCCTGAAGCACCTGCGCAGAGTGCCACTCCGTCGTCACTTTGGTGATCGATTCTTCGGAAAGGAAAGAAGAATAGGCATCTCTCCACGTTGCGGCGAGGACCGATTTGATCCCTGGAATGTCCTCCGTTACAGCGGGACGTATCTTCACCATGCGTAGCATCCAATGGCGTCGAACTGTTCAGATCCACCGTTTTGTAACGTAGCATAATGACGGATAGTCTGGCACGCCGCGCGACAATCGATTTTGGATCGATGGATCTGCACTGATCATCGCAAATCGGTCAACAGAGGCATTTCGAGCAACACATATGCCCGATGTTATTGAAATTCGTCCTGCCATCGTGACGGAGCAGAAAGTTCTGGAGGCATTGCAGACGCGCGCCTCGCTTGCCAATCCTGGAGACAGGGAGTGGTTGCTTGCCAACCTCGACGCGATCGAAGTCCCGGCCGCGCAGATCGCTGCTGGGCAAGTCTTTGTCGCCCACGAAAGCGGCAAGATTGTAGG
This sequence comes from Steroidobacteraceae bacterium, assembly GCA_049515055.1. Lineage (GTDB taxonomy): Bacteria > Pseudomonadota > Gammaproteobacteria > Steroidobacterales > Steroidobacteraceae > FEN-1191. The sequence goes on from JBEKUL010000169.1 coordinate 3,393, forward strand.
GTTCGCCGTTATATTGCCGCGACCTGATGGGGACGCTGAGCTCGACGCACTTTTCGTCGAACCGAACATTTGGCGCCAAGGGATTGGACGACTGCTCCTTGATCACTGCGCAGACGCAGCCAAGTCCGCAGGTTCCGTAGCTTTGCACGTGGTTGGGAATCCGCATGCAGAGCGCTTCTATGTCGCCTGTGGGTTCGTGAATGTTGGAACTGTTTCCCTTCGGTTTGGAGAAGGCCTGCTATATCGAAAAGCTCTTTGATGTTCCGACTCAACTCTGACTGGCATTTTGCGTCCCGACGGACTGTCACGAACGTGCCGACAGCCGCCTATCGGCCTATTCTGTTGAAAAACCAATTTTTCGGTAACCGCAGATTTCCCCGAATAATGGATTTGTGGCTGAAAACCATGCTAATTAATAGCGTCTCGCAGATTTAGAGAGACTGAGGGGAGATTCCATCGAATATTGGTGGTTCCTCCCGCCTATTAAAAATTCGGCTCTTCTAAAGCCCTTACGCATAACCGCTAAACCCCACCGCGGAGTTTTTCAACAGAATCGGCCACATCCGGTCATTCGGAGGTCCGAACGGCATTCCCCAAAGCGGACGTCCCCACTTAAGCTAAGCAGCTGAGGTTGGCGGGCAGAGCACCGCCTAGAGAAAGATGCAAAACGACTTCGATCCAGTTCGGCGCCGGTTGCTGATGGGGGTCAGCCTTACCCTGACGTCTACGAGGCTTCGGGCCAACCCAGGCTCGCCTACTGATTTCGCCGATAGGGTTTCTGCCCTCGAGCGTGAAACGGGCGGACGGATTGGAGTTGCAGCCCTGGATACGGAAACGGGAGTGCACATTAATCATCGTGCCGACGAGCACTTTGCCATGTGCTCGACGTTCAAGCTGATGCTCGCCGCAGCGGTCCTGTCGCGCGTGGACTCCGGGGCGCTTCGGCTGAGTCAGCGCCTCAGGTATACGGCCGACAGTGTGCTTTCCAATTCGCCTATCACCGCCGCTCACCTTCAAGAGGGCGCGCTGCCAGTCGGCGTATTGGCACGGGCTGTTGTGGAGGTCAGCGATAATACAGCCGCCAATCTGCTCCTGGAACTTATCGGAGGGCCGGCGGGCTACACCGCCTATCTCCGAAACCTCGGTGACGAGCTTACGCGACTGGATCGAGTAGAACCTGATCTGAATTCGAACCTTCCGCGCGATCCGCGCGATACCACGACGCCAGCTGCAATGCTCGCGGACATGAACAAGTCCCTCCTAAGGGAACTCGCTGGCGATGCACTCGCGCAAGAGGCTTCTTGACTGGATGAGGGACTGCCGCACCGGTCGGGAGCGTCTGCGTGCCGGGGTCCCGGTAAGTTGGAGTGCCGGAGATAAAACAGGTACCGGAGGGCGCGGTGCGGTGAACGATTTGGCAATTTTCTGGCCGGCGAATAGGCGTCCCATACTGGTAGCTTGTTATCAATCAGATTCCAACCGTTCATCTGACGTGCTCAGCGCTGTGCATGCACGCATCGGGGCGATCCTGGCAAGCGCGCTGACCTGATGTGTAACGCACGGTTTCGGGCCCAAAACCTGTCATTGGTGATCCCGGATTGACTTCCACTTAGCTGACGTTCGCGTCCGCCACCGAAGACCCGACGAGTCCTACCTAAACCTCGGAAAACGGTCAAAGCGGAACAGAAAGGGTTGCGAGCTCAGGGGATCGTGCGATCCAACAACGCGAGTTCGACGAGTCCAGCGGTCTCATAGGCGCGTCTAGGCCGAGAATGACCGATGATCGTCAACGACAAGAGGAAACTATCTCTCACGCCAGCGACCCACAGACGCAATGGGAGTGTTTTCAATGAAGAGCTTTCTCGCATTGGGGGTATTGTTGCGTCTCAGTGTCTTCTCAGCGTCGGTTGCGGTGGGCAAACAGACCAATGATGATGTCGGAGTTAACGCGGTC
>JBEKUL010000170.1:0-10866 GCA_049515055.1 Steroidobacteraceae bacterium
CCTGGATCATGGCAACCTGGTCGAGCAGCATGCCAATTGGATTGATCAGATCACCATCCTGTCAGGTGAGGGAGTGCTCACCTACGGCGGCACCTTGAACAATGCCAGCGAAGCCGGCCCGGGGGAGCTGCGCGCCAGCACGCAGACGGGCGGGACAGTTCGGGCATTGCACCCGGGAGACTTCGTACTCATTCCGGCGGGTATGCCGCACAAGTTCGACGCCGCGCCGGGACGAGAGCTCAATTACGTGGTGTTCAAGGCGAGGATATAGTCTGCCCCGCTTAAGGACGCTGCGCTGCGATGGACAGACAGGCTTGCGCCAACATCTGAAAGGACTGCCCTGCATACTGGCGCTGCTGGCAGCCGCTGGCCTGTCGAGCCGCGCCAGTCAAGCCAATGCCGCGCAGCTCGCGGCACGTGACGATGCCGCAAGCTGTGCCGCGCTGTCCGGCAAAACCCTCGCCCCGCACAGCGTGATCCAGAGCGCCACCTATGCGAGCGCGGGCGAGACGGTCGCGGGCATCCTGGTCAACGGGCCCTTCTGCCGTGTTGTGGGCCTCTCGACTCCAAGCAGCGATTCGCATATTGGTTTTGAAGTGTGGCTGCCGCCCGCTGCCAGCTGGAACGGCAATTTCCGCGGCGAAGGCTCGGGTGGCAGCGCAGGCGCGCTCTCGCCCGGACCGATGAGCGACGCGCTGAAGGCCGGCTATGCCACGATGTCGACCGACAACGGCCATCTCGTCGATCCCAACGATGCGCTTGGCGGCAGCTCGCAAGCATGGGCTTATCACCATCCGCAGAAGAAGATCGACTGGGCCTGGCGGGCATTGCATGTATCCACCGTGGCCGCCAAGCTGGCCGTGCGGCGCTTTTACGGCAGAGCGGCGAACAAGAATTATTTTGTTGCCTGTTCGGCCGGCGGTCACCACGCGATCATGGAGGCGACGCGCTTTCCGCAGGATTATGACGGGATGGTCGCGGGCGCGGCACCATGGAAATGGACCAGCCTGATGTTCTATCACACCTGGAACAGCATTCCGGCGCTGAAGGATCCCAGCGCGCTCACCGCCGAGAGCGTGCAGATCCTGAGCCGGCACATGATCGCGGCCTGCGACAAGCTCGATGGGGTACAGGACGGCATCCTCGCCGATCCACGCCGCTGCAACCTCGACCCGATCGCGTTCCAGTGCAGTGATAGCTCTCAGACCGACTCGACCAGGTCCGATGGCACACGCCTGATGCCCGGCCAGGTGCGCGGCACCGAGTTGGGTTGGGTACCGCAGCTCACCGGCCCTCACCCGGGAGGCAGCAGCTCGGATTTCTGGAAGCTGACGGTATTCAATGACCCGAATTTCAGCAATGTCGATTTCGATTTCGACAAGGACACTGACCGAGCCCTCGCGACCAGGATAGACGGGGCGACGCTGCCCGAGGTCTACGACGAGAAGCCCAATTTAGATGCCTTCCGCGCGCGCGGCGGCAAGTTCATTCTGTTCCAGGGTTGGGCGGATCCCGTCATCACGCCGCTGGCGGACCTGGATTTCTACAATCGCATCGTGGCGCGTTACGGGCAGGCAGCGACCGATGATTTTCTGCGCTTCTTCCTGCTACCGGGCATGGGCCATTGCGGCGGCGGCGTGGGCATCTCCCATATCGGCGCAGCCACGGGCGCGCCGCTGCAGGACGATGCCGCACACAGCATGATCAGAGCGATCGAAGCCTGGGTGCAGGACAATGCTGCGCCTTCGATGTTCGTGGGCGCGCATATGGACGAAAGCAAGCAGGTCACGGCCACCCGCCCGATCTGCCGCTATCCGCTCGCAGCGCAATACAGCGGCTACGGCGACACGAAGGATGCGGCCAATTTCACTTGTCGGGCGAGCGCGCCGGTACCGCCGCAGCCGATGTAAGGGGAGCTCAGCCGACGATCCAGGCTTTCTGATAGCCCGAATAGAGCACTTCGGCGCCGACATTGCCGAAAAAGTCGTCAATGATTCCCGCTTTGCCGCCGTTTTCTCCGACCAGAAAATCATCGACGCAAACAATCGTTCCCGGTCCGATGAGCGGCCAGGCCGCCAACAGCTCCTTGATGTGATGAATCGCGGCCGGCAGCGGCGCCACCGGATCGACATCAAAGGAGTCGAGATACAGCAGGTCAATCCGCTTGCCAAACGAAAGACGCGCCAGGGAGTGCAGAAAACTCACCGAGTCGTTGACCACGACTGACGTGTAGGAGCTGCATGCACGCCGCGCGCTCGACGCGCTTTCGAAATTAATGTCCACACTCACGCACATACCGTCCGTGCAGCGCGCGTAGGCATCAAACATAAAAGTGCTCTGCCCATCGCCTTGCCAGTTTCCCGGCAAACGCAGGCAACCCGTCTCCAGAATCAACGGATGATCGCTGCCCCGCCTGCTCAGGCGCTCGAACAGTCGTCGAAAGCCCTCCTCGCGCTGCCCTAAACGGCGTGCAAACTGCGTTTCGAATAATTCGCTAAAGGGCAGGCTCGCCGGGACGCAATCCAGGCCGACGTACGCGAAGTCCGCGTCGATGCGACCGCTCTTGCCGATGTTGAGCGCCTCAAAGCGCTTTAGCTGTGTCTCACTGCCAGCTGCAGCGGCATCGCCCAATACGCGGTGAATGATATTTCGAAGCATTTTTCTGGAACTGCCCGGCCGCGTATCTGTCGCGAGCGATGATGCCTTAAAGCGGGCAATCGTGTCGAGAATTGGGTGCGGCCCACCGGCGCATCACTGGCGCTAAGATGCGCCCCCGGCCGGAGTTGAACCGACGACCTACCGCTTAGGAGGCGGTCGCTCTATCCACTGAGCTACGGGGGCTCGGCTTGGCTCATTGTCTCTGCGACGGTAAAGGTGCCGCAAGAGCACGTCGCAGCTACTTTGGCAACTGTCAGATTAATTGCATACGCTATGCTGAAGGTAGAACGCATGCGAACACTTCAAACGAAGATCTTCTACTAACACACGGGATCAGCGCTCGCGACCAATGCTACGAGCGCTCGGGCCAGGGACGGCTGTCGCGCATCGGTGCTCACTCCGGCATACAGGGACTCGTATGGTATGCACGAATCGGTTCGTCCAGTGCGCAACGGAATGCGACGCACGGCGCGTGCGCCGTTGAGGCGAACGGCCTGTATAGTTTTGCTCGCGACGGCGGCATCCATCGCGCGCGGCGAGACGCTCATCGCCTTGGGCGGAATCAACCAACCGGACGACCACGCGGAAAGTACTTACGCCTGGCAGGTCGAGTACCAGGAAAATCTCTCGCCCTGGCTGGCCGCTTCCCTCTCGTGGCTCAACGAAGGCCATCTGCCCGATGATAGTCGCGACGGAGCCACGGCGCAGCTTTGGGTCCGCACCCCCGTATGGCACGAGCTCACCTTCAATTTTGGCGCCGGCCCTTACATCTACTTCGACACCGAAGCCAGAGTTTTGGGCTCGACCTACGCCGACGCGCATGGCATCGGAGTTATCGCTACGGCTTCCGTGGCTCTTGATTTGGGCAAATCATGGTTCACGAGTTTGAACATCAACGGCATCTACACTCCCGGGGACGTCCACACGTATGCATTTCTCCTGGGCGTGGGCTACCGATTCGCTGCGCTGGATCGATCGCTCACAAGTGAAGCCGACTCAGCAGGCGAATGGCTGTCAGGCCGCCAGCAATTTCAGGCTTTTGGTGGCATGAAGATTTACAACGATCTCAATGCCGTGCAGAAGGAGACTTTCGGGGTCGATTATCACCTTGCACTGAACCAATTTGCGGCATGGTCCGCGACCTGGTTCGATGATCCAGGCAGCTCTCACAGTCTGCACGATCGCGTCGCCAGCCAGTTCTGGCTGTTTCGAAATATCGATCCCGCTCGCCTGCAGCTCAGCATCGGGCTGGGCGGCTACTATCAATTCGGCACGCCCGCCACCATTGCCACAGCGTCCTTTGACAGAATATCCGGGCTGTCCGGGATCCGGGCCGAGTGGGAGTTGACCCGACGCTTCAGTCTGATCTTCACCTGGTATCGCAAATTCACAACTGATAATACTGATCGCGACATCCTGACCCTGGGCGCCGGCTGCCGCTTTTGAGTGCTCGCCGGTAAAACTTGCATATTTTGGGTAGCGCTGCGCTATCCTAATCGCCTCTTTTGCCTCGGTTCACGTTCGTGCTCGAGCCACACAAACCCGAACAAAACCACCTTCTGGCCGCACTGGGACCGGAGGAGCGGGAGCGAATCAATTCGCATCTGCAGCTCGTACCGATGCCTCTGGGCAAGGTCTTGTACGAATCCGGAGACGTTCAGCGCCACGTCTACTTTCCGACGGATTCAATCGTCTCACTGCTGTACGTCATGGCTGACGGGGCTTCCGCGGAAATCTCCGTGGTGGGCAACGAGGGCATTGTCGGGGTGTCGCTGTTCATGGGCGGTGAGACCACTCCGAGCCGCGCCATCGTGCAAAGCGCCGGTTACGCTTATCAGCTGGTCAGTCAGCGGCTGAAGGACGAATTTCATCGCACCGGTGGGATGCAGCTTCTGCTGCTGCGCTACACGCAGGCCCTCATCACGCAGATGGCTCAGACTGCGGTCTGTAACCGGCATCACTCGGTGGATCAGCAATTGTGCCGCTGGTTGCTGCTGTCTCTGGATCGACTGCCGTCGAATCAATTAACCATGACGCAGGAACTCATTGCGAACATGCTCGGCGTGCGCCGCGAAGGAGTCACCGAGGCGGCCGGCAAACTGCAGAAGCTCGATGTCATCCGCTACGCTCGCGGTCAAATCACGGTGCTGAACCGGCCAAAACTCGAACAGCTGTGTTGCGAGTGCTACACGGTGGTCAAGAAGGAGACCGATCGCCTGCTTGCCCTGCAGGGAGGGTAGTTGACATATGGCGGCGTATTTGCCGCCCTGCTAGGGCAAATACCTCGCCCGCAGCAGGCTCGCGACTCCAAACAACACCCGGATGAGCAGTCCCTGCCGATCCTTGAGCAGGCGCATGGTCATGCTGCGCGGATAGCTGCCGCTTCCTACGCTCCAGGCCGGCCCGAGCCGCTGCGCAATCACGCCGCGTTGTTCCTGCAGGCGCTGCCGCAGCGTCTGACACTGATCCAGCAGCAAGCTGTCGGCGGGCGAAATCATAGCCTGCTTCGCAGCAGCGCCAGGTCCGCCGCCAGCTCCACGCGTGTGCCAGCAAAGCTCTCATCGCTGAGCGCGCACAGGGCTTGAAAGCGCCGCCACGATACCGCGGTTGCGAGCGCAAACAGGAGCGCGAGAGCCGTCGCAGCAGGGATGCGGTACGCCGTGTCCCAGCAGCACGCCAGTACCAGCGCCCCGGAAAAAATCAACGCGCATGAGAGAAACGCGTAGCCCAGCAGCGCCGTGCCAAGCAAGCGCAATAACCGGGCCTTCTCCAGCGCCCATTCAATTTGGGCGAGCTTGCCGTGCAAAATGGCCTGATCGAATAACGCGCCCCCAGCCGACTGCAGCATTCGAACGGCTTGCAGTGGACTGATCGATCCCGAGCTCACGGACAATTCCGCAGGCTAACCGCGCCGGCCGAGCAGGTAGCCGACCAGCACACTCGCCCCCGCGGCGATCGCAATTGCCTGCCACGGCTGCTCGTGTACGTAGCCATCGGTCGCCCTGACGGTGTTGCGGGCACGATCGACCAGAGGAGCTCCGATTCTGCGCGCGGATTGCTTGGCCGCAGCTACGCGCGCCTGCAGTTTGGCCTTGGCACGGACCAAATCCTCGCCGTGCATCGGTCTCTCCTATCCAAAAGTGGGCTGGGCAGATCAACTGCTCATTCGTCGTTGCTGATCTTGATGTCGTTGTGAACTTCCTTGACACCATCGGTATGGCGCGCAATGGCCATGGCTTCGTCGATCGCTTCCTGTGTCCTGGCGCTCCCGGACAGCCACACCACGCCATTGGTGTCGGTATCCACATGAATGCGCGCCAGACTGGTTAATTGTTCCGCCGCCAGCTTGGTCTTGACTTTGGTTGTGATAGCGGAATCCTTCACGTATGCCACGGCGTGCGACCCGGTCATGGACGCATCTTCGTCAGCCAACGCGACGGTGCCTGCGAGGAGTGTGCCCAGGAGCACGCAGCTGATTGATAGATTGATTTTCATGGTGTCTCCGCAAATTTTGAGAAGGTTCGATTATCGCGCGCGCGGGCGCTGCCATCTGTTCGTTGCCGCACTGTTGCAGCGTGAACTGGACTGTGCGCACTCACTTGGCGCACGCTCACTCGGCCCGCACTCGCCGATGCATGCGCTGCCGCCATCAAGAAAAAACCCGCGCGGATCACGCCGCGCGGGCTTTGAGCACATCAAGTGCGTTTGCTTGCGGATCTACGTACTTAAAGTCAGCGCGATGCAGTGGTCGGATTAGTGATGATCACCTCGACACGCCGATTCTGTTGCCGGCCGAAGGCTGAGCCATTGTCGGCGACCGGGGAGCTTTCACCCTTCCCGGATGCTGTAAGCCTGCCGGACGCAACGCCCTGCGCGACCAGATAAGACATCACGGAATCAGCGCGGCGCCGAGACAGTGCGTCGTTGTATTCCACGGTACCCGTGCTATCCGTGTAGCCTTCAATCGCCGCAGAACGATCCGGATAGCGGCCGAGGAAAACGACCAGCCGGTTCAGATTGCCCGAGGCGTTGTCCTTCAGGGCCGAGCCTCCAGTTGGAAACAGCACATCGCCCAAGGTAACCACCAGGCCACGGTCTGTGACTCTGGCTTGCAGCGTGTCGATCTGCCGCTGCAGCTCTGCAGCCTGCTGCCTCGCGCCCGCAGCCGCCAGGTTGGCGCTGTCAGCCTGGTTCTGCGCATCAGAGGCTTGCTGCCTCGAGTTTGCAGCCGCCAGGTTGGCGCTATCGGCCTCGATGTGCGCATTCATGGCCGACTGGTTTGAGTTCGCAGCCGCCATGTTGGCGCTATCCGCCTCACTGCGCGCCTGAGCAGCCTGCTCGATCGAGCTCGCGGCCGCTACATTGGCAGCGTTCGCATCGCCGCGCGCGGCGTCGGCCGCCAATTTCTGCTCCTCTCCTTCAGCTTTTGCCGTGGCAGCCTGATTGCGCGCCACATCGACCTCATGCGTTCGAGCATCCAGGCGAGCCTTCTCGGTTTGCGCACTCAGGGCGGCGCGCTGATCCTCGGCGAAGCGGGTCTCGGCCTGCGCCCTGGCGATGTCGACTTTTCGATCCGCCATGTAAATTCGATAGGCGATCAAGTCCTGGTCGGTCGCCGGCTCTTCGGCCAGGCGCACGGCAGCATCCGCTGCCTGAATGGCTAGCGGGGCGTCGTTCGCGAGAGTCGGATCGGCCTGCAGTTGCGTCAGCCGCGCGCGCGCTTCCGCTGCCCCGGCCGGTTTCATTGGCGTGGTCGCACACGCTGCCAGAATCGATGCCACGGCTGCGGCTACCAGAGTTGTCCGGACATTGAGGATTTTGACACTGGTATTCATGGTGTTGCTCCGGAGCTGCGCTGCATTTCCTCAATCAGGGTACCGGTGCTGTGCTTCATCTCATTGTTCACGGCATAGGCTTTTACATCGGCTGTCTTCGCGCTCGCCAGCTGGGCGTCGACCGTCGACTCCTCGGCAAGACGCTGGGCCGCGATCATGTTCTTCTCACTCACTGCGGCGTCAGCAGACGCGAGCCTCGCGCGCGCGTCGCTCAGTTCCACCGATGCGTAACGGCCAGCTTCCGCCTGCTCTGCAGCAGCGATTGCCTGGCGTGCCTCTTGCAGGGTCGCGGTCGGCGCGGGTGTCGTCGCGCAAGCGCACAGCGCCAGCGCTCCCGTGAGGCCAAATGCCACGCACAGGCTCGAGCCAGCGCGTGGTTCGGATTTACTATTCATATCAATGCTCTATCTTAGTGGCGACGGATGCAGACTCAGTCAGCTATCCATCAGTGCAGCAATAGTGCGTGATTGCTCTGCGTACGTCGGTACGCGAGCGAACATAGACAACCAATAATGGTGGAGCGGAAGGGGATCGAACCCTCGACCTTCGCATTGCGAACGCGACGCTCTCCCAACTGAGCTACCGCCCCACGAGGCGCGCGATTCTAGCATCCACCCATCTGCTCGCAAGCCAGCGTGGCCGGGTGGCCGAACTCAAAGCTTGTCGCGCAAATCTAGATCGTCAACAAATCGGCACGCTGCAGTTGTGCCGCGGCGTTGAACTGCAACGCCGCGAGTCGGGCGTACAGTGGGCTATCGCTCATCAATTGCGCATGACTGCCCACCGCCACCACGCGCCCAGCATCGAGCACGGCAATACGATCGGCCTTCAGCACAGTCGCCAATCGATGCGCGATCACGAGCGTGGTGCGCCCGCGCATGAGCTCGCCGAGCGCAGCTTGCACGAGGCGCTCGGATTCGGCATCCAGCGCGCTGGTGGCTTCATCCAGCAGCAGAATAGGCGGGTCCTTCAGAACCGCGCGCGCAATCGCGATACGCTGGCGCTGACCACCGGACAGGCGTGTACCGCGCTCACCCAGGAAGGTGTCATAGCCGGCCGGCAACGCATGTAGAAATTCATCCGCCGCCGCGGCGCGTGCAGCCGCCTCGATCTGCGCGTCGCTCGAGCCGGGGCGGCCGTAGCCGATATTCTCGCGCGCACTGGCACCGAACAGCACCGTATCCTGCGGCACGAATCCGATCTGCCGGCGCAAATCCTCCGGCCGCAGTCGGGAGATGTCGCAGCCGTCGATGCGAATAACGCCACTTTCAGGATCGTAGAAGCGCAGCAGCAGTTGAAAGCTGGTGCTCTTGCCAGCCCCTGAGGGCCCTACGACTGCCACAGTCTCGCCACGGCGCACGCTGAGCGTAACGTCCGCCAGCGCGAGGACCTGCTGACGCGAAGGGTAGCGAAAGCACACGTGCTCGAATTCGATGTCGCCGCGAGCCCGCGCCGGCAAGATAATTGGCTCTGCTGGAGCCAAGATTGCGGGCTGGGCCTCCAATAGCTCGGCCAGGCGCTCCATGGCCCCAGCCGCGCGCTGCATCTCTCCCCACATTTCAGTCAGCGCTGCGGCCGAAGTGGCCACGATGGCTGCGTAGACGAGGAATTGGCTGAGCTGACCCGAGCTCAACTGGTGCGCAAGCACGGCTTGCGCGCCGAGCCACAACACATAGGTGATGCCGCCAAACACCAGCATCGTACCAATTGCAGTCAGTGCAGCGCGCACACGGCTGCGGCGAATCGCTGCCTCGAAACTGCGCTCCACCGCTTCGGCATAACGCTCGCTCTGCAAAGCCTCGAGCGTGAAGGCTTGAACGGTTTGGATCGCGTTGAGGCTCTCATCGACCAGACTGCTGGTATCGGCGATCCGATCCTGCGCTGCGCGCGACAGTCGTCGTACCCGCCGCCCGACGATGATCAGCGGTCCGATCACCAGCGGGATGAGCACGAGTATCACCGCCATGAGCTTCGCGCTCGTCAGTGCCAGCATGATCAGTGCACCGATCAGATTGAGCGCCGAGCGCAGTGTGATCGACAGATTGACTCCCGCGATCGCCTGCACCAGGGTCGTATCGGCCGTCAGGCGCGAGAGCACCTCGCCAGTGCGAGTAATCTCGAAGAAGGTCGGGTCCATGCGCACGACACGCCGATAGACGGCCTCGCGCAGGTCCGCGACTACGCGCTCCCCGAGCCAGGTGACCAGATAGAAACGCAGCGCCGCAAAGACCCCAAATATGACCGCGGCCGCCAGAAACCCGGCGAAATAGCGGTTGATGACCCCGATGTTGTTCGCCGCCAGCCCATGATCGATCAATTGTCGCAGTGCCAGAGGCAACGCCAGCATCGCTGCGGCCGCGATCAGCAGCGCGGCCAACGCACCCGCCAGCAGCCAGCGATGGGGGGTCAGAAATGGCAGCAGAGCCCGCAGCGGCCGCAATGATTTGGACTTCGGTCGGTCCGCGGGTCTATCCGTCACAGCCGCCATGCATACTCAATTCGTGACAGGCCGCCCAATGAGGTTGCGATATACACCTTGTCTCCAGCCTCGGACAGTGGTCTTCTATAGTGGTCTAGAGCTATCGTGTCTAAATCAGCATTTTGCTTGCTAACTGGAGGATCCGCTCATGGCTTTATGGAAAGATTCCGGCTCGACCCCGGGCCCTACCGCGAGCGGCACCCCAGCCGCCCCCAGCACGCCCGCGAGCGTGACTGAATTGCACGGCAAGAGCGAGCGCGCACCCGTGGAACCTACCGCCGAAAGCACGCGGCAACGCGCACCGGCCATTCGCGCACCCGGCGCCGAATCCGTAATTGCCGCAGAACTGACCATCGAAGGCAAAATCGTCGGCGGCGGCGATGTACGTATCGCGGGCCGTTTCAAGGGCGATGTGCAGGTCGACGGCAATTTTCGCATCGACCCGGGCGCACGGCTCGAAGGCCAGGTTCGCGCCGGCCTGGTCGTAGTCGGGGGCGAGCTCCAGGGTAACGTTGAGGCCGCCAAGCAGGTCGACGTGCTGGCTACCGGCGTGGTCGTCGGGGATGTGAAGGCCGCCTCAATCACTGTTGCGGCAGGCGCACGCATGCGCGGACACGTCGAATTTGGTTGGGGCGAGGATAAGCCGCACAGCGCACATGAGTTCAAGGGGACCACGCGCTCGATATGAACAGCCCCCGCACAGGCAGTCCGGGCGCGACACGCGTTTGTCCGCATTGCAAGGCGACGGTGCTCGAAAGCGCTGGGGTCTGTCCGGCCTGCCGGCACCATCTGCGCTTCAGTCGCAATGGCATGGCGCCGCAGGCTGGCGAGGGGTATTGCGCATTGAGCGTCGATGGGACCATTGTTCACACGCAATCGACCGAGCCATGCGAA
>JBEKUL010000171.1:0-7511 GCA_049515055.1 Steroidobacteraceae bacterium
CCCGACATCCACGTCCACAACGACCCATATCCAATCCAGCTCGGGAGCGGCGATTGGATCACCGTAATCACCCGCGCTACGGGGACCTTCACCGGAGAGATGATCCTGCCCGACGGCAAAGTGATCGCCCCAACAGGAAAATCGTTCGACCTCGATTTCGCCACGACCGCAAAGTGGGAAGGCGACCTGCTCCTCGAAGAGTTCGTCTTCGTGGACCCCGCTCTACGGGCGAAGCAGATCGGGCTCGCCTAGTCTGGGTTAAGCCGTTCACTTGGCACCCAGCACGGCGAAACCGAAGCTCTGTCCTTCACGCCCGAGGCGGTGATAGTGATAGCTGAATAGCTCCGGCTTTCCGCCGCGCTGCTAATCAATAGTCTGTGACATCAACACTATGGAGCGTCCCATGTCTACGAAATTCACGTCCCCTGCGCTGGTCGGTGCGGCCCCGGCCACCACCAGTGCCCTTGCCGCTCCTCCACGGTCCGGAACTTTGACTGCTACTGAGACTCGCTTCCTGGCCGTCGATGGCGGCCACATCGCGTATGACGACACGGGCGGTAGCGGCCCGTTGGTTCTTGGACTCCCGGGAATGGGCGATCTGAGGTCGGAATATCGGCTATTGCGCCCGGTGCTGCAGCGAACGGGCTATCGAGTCGTTACGATGGATGTCCGCGGTTTCGGCGAGACATCGGCGCGGTGGGACGACTATTCAGCGCATGCGGTCGGCCGCGATGCGCTGGCATTGCTGGAGCATCTCAACGCGGGTTCGGCGATCATCCTCGGCAATTCTTTCGCTGCAGGGTCTGCACTGTGGGCAGCGCACGACGCGCCGGCACGCGTGAGCGGCGTGGTGCTGCTCGGCCCGATTGTGCGTGACCTGAAAGCGTCTTGGTTCGCCAATCTTGCCTTGAAGATTGGCTTTGCCGGTCCATGGCGAGTTTGGTTCTGGGCCACTTACTGGAACAGCCTGTTCCCGACGAACAAGCCGGCCGACCAGGACCAGATCAAGGCTGCAATCGCAAAAAATCTACGCGAACCAGGACGGATGGTTGCGCTTCAAGCGATGATCGGCCTATCCAAGGCGGATACCGCGGCGATCATACCCCAGGGTCGGGTCCCCACCCTAGTCGTGATGGGCACACGCGATCCGGACTTCCCGGATGCTGCCGCGGAAGCTCGCTGGCTCGCCTCCGAGTTGCATGCCGAGAGCCTGATCATTGACGGCGCGGGGCACTACCCCCACACCGAAATGCCCGAGCAAGTAGCACCCAAGGTGCTGTCGTTCATCGAGGGCCTCGGCGTCAGAAGTGCGGTTGATCGCCAATAAAGTCAAAGGCGTGGATCACGCAGTTTTAGATACCGAGGGGCATTTTTTACACGATGGATCGCATATATGCTGACGCCATTCAATGATGCAGTCCGATCCGGACCTCGCGTGCTGCTGCGCCTTGAAGCAGCGGTGGGCTTTTGTATTCTAACGGCTTGAAATATTCGAGTGGATTCAGGTTAGGTAGGTAGCCGCCGCCTAGCTTGGGTCACAGGCGGCCCGATGTGAGAGATCACGCCCGCATCAGATGGTGCTCAGCCTCTTTCTTTCGTACAGGGTCAAGTTCCGTTCGGCTATCCCAAGACTCGGCCACCAAGAACGCCATTCTGCAATGTGCGCCGAGGCGAAATGACGGTCTAACGACGGCCGATCGTTCCATGCCTCGATTACGTGTATCAGGCCGGAGTCGAGGATGTCCTCGGCATAGGAATAGGCCAAACAACCCGCCCCAGCTCGACTCGCTTCCACCATTTGCTTCATGGCGGGCTGAGCGCGCTCTAGGTTCTCCGGTGGCAATCGAATTGTGCCGACGATCAGCAAAAAAGCAATCCCATGACCGGACAAACCATCGTGGTTGCTGTTCCTTGTATATGTCCATAATATACATCAATGACCGATCTCTCGAAAGTCATCGGCTTCGAATGGGACGAAGGTAACGCCTGGAAGAATGAAAAGCATGGAGTCTCGATGGCGGAAGCGGAGCAGGTATTTTTCAATTCCACTCTGCTTACTCTGTCCGACGCCAAGCACAGCGAAACCGAACCGCGCTTTCATGCGCTGGGCAAGACCAACGAGGGCCGGCAACTACACATCGTCTTTACGTTGAGAGACGCTGATCAGCGCATTCGAGTGATATCGGCCAGAAACATGCACCGGAAGGAGCGCGCGATTTATGAACAAGCGACCTAAGTCGGTTCCAAAATTTACTAGTGAGGCGGCGGAAAGAGCGTTCTGGGAAAAGCACGACTCGACGGCCTATTTGGACTGGAAGAAGGCCCAACCTACTGTGCTTCCGAATCTAAAACCTTCGACGCAGACGATTTCTCTGCGGCTTCCGCAGCATCTTCTGGATTCCATCAAGTCAGCGGCGAACGCCCGAGATGTGCCCTATCAATCTCTGATCAAAGTGTGGTTGCAAGAAAAGCTGCAAGGTTCTGGAAGGCAGTAAATTGAGTCAACGGATGTCCTTGGCCGCATGAACGCGCAATGACTGAACTGGTAAGGGGTTTCTCGCATCGACTGCGCGAGACCGTTACTCATTGGATCGTCGGCGGTGTCGTATTGCTGGTCACCGGCCTCGTGCCGGAGGAATGGCTGGCTCGGATGGTAAGGAAACTGCATGTGTCGGCGGGCGCGCTGCATCTGTGGTCGGTGGGACTTGATGCCCGCGCCGTGCTCATGATCTTCGGCGTAGCACTGATTGCCGGAGATATATTGTGGCGACGGCATTTGCGGCCCGTCCCGGTGCCAACTTCGGCCCCTTCTCCGCCGACTGTCGAGCAGGGCTCGATCGCCGTGTTTCCAGCCGCCAATTTGGCTGGGGATGCTGGCCACACAGAAGGTCTTGCGGTGCAGGGTCTCTCTCGGTCGGATATTTAATTTTCTGGCCACAGCAGAGGAAGTCGTCCGGGAATCGCGTGCGGTTGCGGCTCATCTACTCGAAGCATCAGTAAGGAGCCGAGGCCTCCGGAAGTGGCGCAACCGCATGGGCCCTTGGGCAATCATGCGGCTGCGCCTCGGGGTTACTGCGTCACCGTCCAGAACGGACAGTGAGGCTGCTCCTTGCCCGCCACGATGCGGCAGGCCTTGATGGTGCCGACGATGGGTGGCCCCGCCGGACCTGCGGACGTGTCAAAAGCCGGCCCGTCGGGGTTGGCCAGGTACTGCGTCAGCGTAAATGTCCCGGTGAAGCTGTTGCCGTTCTCGGCCAGCACGAGTTTCTCCAGAATGTTGGCCGGCCCTGCGAACACGAACGCACTGTCCGGATTGTCGGTCTGGCCGTTGAGCGTGGCGAATCCCGTCGGCGGACCGTCCGTCACCCAGGACAGTCCCCAGTGGTTGACCTCGTAGGTGTGCGGTCCGGTTTGCGTCCAGGTGCCCGTGCAGAAGTTGCCCGTCACTGGAGCGCGCGAACCGGAATTGCCGAGTTCCGTGCCATCGTCATGAAGGGTGACGTAACCCGAGTCGAAAAGTATGTTGGCGCCGCCGGGGCCGATCGGGGCCCACCACTCGAACTCGTACAATCCAGTGATGGCCGCGGTGTTGTACGGTCCGCGTTCCTCGAAGTCGGTCTTCAGCATGCGGCCGGCCTCCTCTGGCCGGTAGACGGCCGGCGTGAAGCCCTTTTTCGGTGCTGCGTTGCAGCCGGCCTGGGCCTGCTGTGCCGCCAGCGCACAGCCCGCCAGAGCGATGGCCGCGGCCATCGGCTTGATCCAGATTTTCATTGTTGTATCCCCTATAAGTTGAGATCAGCTTCCCGCCCGCGCCGCGCCGGTGTTCCGTGCAACCCGGGGTCAGCCTGCATCATTGGCGCCGCCGACCCGCGTTGCCGCGACTTTCCGACGGACGCGGATTTCGGTGGACCGAAGCTGCCGATTGCGGGAATGAAAGCGAATATGCGGGCTCTGAACCGCTGCATTCTTGAGCGCGGAGTCGCGGGTGCAGCATGACTCGGCGCTGCGGCAAAACTAGTATCAAGCCGTTGCATTGCAGCGCTGGGCTGCCGCCATGAGCCGGAACACCATGCCGGGCAACGTAGGTCAATTATGAACACCACCGCTCTCGCGCTGGCCTGGCGCAGGATGCTGCCCTGGGACCGCATCCGCGGCCTGTTCAACGGCTTTGGCTACGTCGTGATGCTGACGGTGGTGCTCAACTCCTGGGTCAGCCTGCAGCGGGCACTGCTCAAACTGCTGGCCGCCGACTGGAGCGGATTCATCCGCCTGTTCCTGTCCATCCAATGGCAGTACCTCTGGGAAACCGTTCCCGGCCTGCTGCTGATCCCGCTCATGGTGAATCTCGCCCCCCGCGCTGGTCCGTGGCGCCTGGCGTGGATCCTCGGCTGCAGCGTGCCGCTGTGGTGGTGGTGTCTGGGCGTCGCGGCCGGAGTCCGCTTCGACTGGAACTGGCACTCGCTGGGCTACGTGCTCGACGGCTTTTCCAGCGCCGGGATGGTGGTGGGCGTTTGCTTCTACCACAACGATTCGCGCGCGGCGGCGGACTCCCTGGTGCGCACGCAAATCCAGCGGGCCAGCCTCGATGCCGAGCTGCAGCGGGCGCAGCTGCGGCTGCTGCGGGCGCAGATAGAACCGCACTTCCTTTTTAACAGCCTGTCGGTGGTGCGGGCGCTGGCGCGCAACGACCGTGCCGCGACCGTGGACATGCTCGACAACCTGCTGCGCTACTTCGAGGCGGCGTCGCCACGGCTGCACGAAGGCGAGGTGCCACTGGCCCAGGAGCTGCAGCTGGTGGAGGCGTACCTCGCCATCTACCGTGCGCGCATGGGGCCGCGCCTGGCGTACAGCGTGGACGCGCCTGCTGTGCTGGCGCAAGAGCGCATTCCCGCCATGATGCTGCTGACTCTGGTGGAGAATGCCTTGAAGCACGGGGTGGGACCGGCGGTGGAGGGCGGCTGCATCCGCGTCAGCGCGGAGCGCCAGCGCGACGCATTGCTGCTGAAGGTGGCGGACTCCGGCCGCGGCATGGAGGTGCGCCACGGTCACGGTACGGGGCTGGCGAACATCCGCCAGCGCCTGCGGATGATGTACGGAACGAAGGCGGTACTGTTGTTGCGGTCCGCTGAACCGCGCGGCGTGGTGGCCAGCGTGCTGTTGCCGCTGCGGCAGGCACTATGAATGCACGCGCGTGCACGCGCGGCCGCGCGCTTTACCGGTACCCTGCGTTGCATGGTGGATTTTGCCGCCGCCGTGCGACGTGCGGTGACGTGGCGGGCTGTCGTGCTGACGCAGGCGCTTGGCCTGGTATTCGCGATCACCCCGTGGCTGGAAACCCTAGGGCAGCGCGCCAACGGCTACCTGCTGTTCCACCTGGTGCAGGAGGGCGTGAGCGGGCTGTGCGTGATGCTGGCCGCACTGGCGGGGGACGAGGCGGTGCGCCGCGGCTGGCGGGTGTGGCGCGCCTTCGTGGTGGTGACGCTGGGCGCTTCGCTGGCGGCCGCACTGGCGCAGCTCGGGCTCGATGCCGGTCTGCGGATCGCTGATCTGATGGCCGGCCTGCCGCGTTGCCTGCTCACCTTCTTCGGCGTCGGCACCCGGTGGGGCACGGCTCTAATGGTGTACCTGAACCGCCAGAGTGCGCAGCGCGTCCTGGCCGGCGTGCGCGCGGGAGAGCTGGCGCGGCTGCGGGCCGAGCGGCAGCTGATCGCCTCGCGCCTGGCTGCCGCCGAGACGCAGGTGGATCCACCAGCCATCCGGCAGCGCCTCGAGCAGCTGCGCAATCTCTATGCTGCCGGCAGCGCCAGGGCCGATGCCGAACTCGAGCGGCTCATCACAGAGCTGCGCCAGCGGGCAGCGCGCGGCGTTGCGGCGGCTGAGGGGCAGCAATGACTACGCCCACTGCCATCGTCGCCGAGGACGAGCCACTGATCCGGCGCGAGATCCGCGACACTCTGTGCGAGCTGTGGCCGGAACTGACGGTGGTGGCAGAAGCCGGTGATGGCGCGGAGGCGCTCTCGGCCGTCGAGCGCTACCGTCCCGATGTCGTGTTCCTCGACATCCACATGCCGGGACTCGACGGCCTGACCGTGGCACAGTCATTGAACGGCCGCGCTCACGTTGCCTTCATCACTGCCTTCGACAAGTATGCCGTCGCCGCCTTCGAACAGGGCGCCCTCGACTACGTGCTGAAGCCCATCTCGGCCGAACGCATGCGCCTCATGGTGGAACGCCTGCGAGCCCGCCTGTCCGAACGCCCGGCCGACCTCAACCACATTGCCGAGCTGCTGCGCGGCATCGCTCCGCCCGCCTCGAAGTACATGAAGTGGCTGACCGTGCCGCATGGCGCCGAGCTGCGCGTGGTGGCAGTCGAGGAAATCTCCTACTTGCGTGCTGACACCAAGTACACCGCGGTGGTCACCCCTGAGGGCTCGTTCCTGATGAGTTCCTCGCTGCGGCAGATGCGCGAGAAGCTCGATCCCCAAGTGTTCTGGCAGATCCACCGCGGCGTGCTGGTCAACGTCGGCGCGATCGACACCATTTACCGCACGTTCCGCGGCCGGCTGGAGGTGAAGTTGAAAGGGCGCGACGAACTGCTACCCGTCAGTGCCGCCCATGCCCACCAGTTTAGAGAGCTTCGCTAAACGCAGCGCTTTAGCTAATACAGTATAGCCGTCGCAATACTGAGTCGGCCGGCGCCAGCGAATGACTGATCCCGGCACCGAAGTCAGCAACGCGGTGAGGCGACTTCATCCACACCAGCTTCACACCTAGCGAGCAGGGACCATCCTATGGGATGTGGCGCGATGGAGAATCCTGGGCAGTTGGCGCTCCGTTCCCAATCCACTTTTAAAGGACGGGCACTACGATCTTACGGAGGACGTTCGACCGTTCAAGACCTGGAGCTCACTCGCTGACTACTCGCAAGCGCCGCATGTGGCTATTTGGGTCCGCTCGGATGGAGGGTCGAGTGACATGTGGCGAGCTCGCAGAGCGAGTGCGGAAATCGACGGGCGCTTGCTATATGGTAACGTAAATGTTACTAAATCTCGATGAAAATCCGGGTGGAAGAATACGTCCGCCCGGGTGACTCGAGTCCATCCGCGGATTGGTTCGACAGCCTTGACGCGCAAGCGGCGGCGAAAGTAAACACCGCAAAGCTGCGCATGTAGCTTGGGAACACATCGAACGTGAAGTGGTTTGCGGGCACTGGTGAATACGTCATCGATTGGGGTCCAGGTGACCGGATCTATCTAGCGTAGGATGGGGACTCGCTGATGGTGCTGTTCGGTGGTGGAACCAAGCGCCGGCAGCAACCAGATATCGATCGAGCGAAGGCCTTGCACGCCGAATACAAGGCTCGAAAGATGGTTCCACGAGTTGTCGGCAATGCCAAGAAGCGAAAGAGGTAATGACCGTGGCGCTCACTCGCGATTTCAAGAAGACCGTTGTTGCTCGAGTCGAGCGTGATCCCGCGTTCGCGAAAGCGCTGCTTGACGAGGCGGCAACGC
>JBEKUL010000172.1:0-8876 GCA_049515055.1 Steroidobacteraceae bacterium
CTCAGCGAGCCGACGGCTCGTCGGGTGATGGAGCGTTTGTTCTACGGTGTCGTCGACTTACTCACGAAGGCGCAGTCGCCCGGCACGTGTCTGTGGGTGCATGGGGCTTTGTCGTGCGGCGATGACCCGTTGCGGCAGGAGTTCGCCGCGCAGCGCGCCGCTGGGCTGGGGGACCTACGCAAGAGGTTTCGACGTGCAAAGGTGGATGGAGACCTGCCAGAAACTGTCGATGAGGAAGTGCTCGCGCACTTGGTGCAGACTGTCAATTTCGGTCTGACGCTGCAAGCCTCCACCGGCGCCACACGCAAGGAGTTGTTGGGTATCGTCGAGAACGCACTACGTTGCCTGCCGAGTTGACCGAATTTACGTATGGTCGCGCATAGGATTACTGGCGACAATGTTGAACACTCGCCCAGATACTGGACGACTCAGTAGAACCGCGAACGATTAAATATTTGATTTGTGGCGCGCCCGGAGAGATTCGAACTCCCGACCCCCTGGTTCGTAGTCGCAAAGATGATTTTATAGGTTCTTAGTTTTCAACTAGTTAGCAGGCCCGCCCTCTCTCGAAACAGGCACCGTAGCGCATGAAACGGCATGAAACGCTACGTTTTCGCTACGGTGTCGATCTTCCCGTTTGATAGTTGAGCCTCGTGTTCTATGCTGGAATGGCAATGCCCATCACCGCGTTAAGACTTCCAGCGGCTCTCGAAGAATTCGTGGCCTCGCAGGTGCGCGAGGGCGTGTATAGCAGTCGCAAGGCCGCAATCGTCGCAGCTGTCTTGCATCAGAAGCGTCGCAGCCAACAGCTTGCCTGGTTGAAGTCGGAGATTCAGAAGGGCCTCGACTCCGGACCGGCCGGTGAACTCGAAATCAAGGACGTTATCCGGCGTGGTTGTCGTCGGTTGGCCGCTCGCGCCCGCCGGGCGCCGAGCTAATGTCGCCGCGGATCGAGTTCGCTCGCGCCGCTTGCCGACTTCGACGCCATTTACGACTACATCGCTCGGGATAATCCGACCGCGGTGGCTGAAGCGCTGCCTGGAGTCGATCGATTCAATTGACCGGGCTTGCGTCGATATACAAATAATTGTATAATGCAAACTGATGACCGATCGGAAACCTGTCGAATTCCGGGGTAGCTCTCTCGACGACCTTAGAGCGTTTCCCGTAGCGGCACGGCGTGAAGCTGGTCATCAGCTCGACGAGGTACAACAAGGCCACGAGCCGGATGACTGGAAGCCCATGCCAAGGATTGGCTCTGGGGTTCAGGAGATCCGGATTCGGGACGCCGCTGGGGCGTTCCGCGTCATCTACGTAGCTAAATTTGCCGATGCTGTCTATGTACTTCACTGTTTCAAGAAGAAGACACAAAAGACGAGCAAGACGGATGTGGACCTGGCCCAGAAGCGCTACCGGGACTTGACGAAGGAGCTAGAGCAATGAGCAAAAACCGATTTGCTAGCGTATGGGATGCCATCGAGGGTACGCACGAGGAAGCTGAAAATATGAAGCTGCGCTCGACCCTGATGATCGCTCTGAAAGCGCATCTAGCCCACACCGACCTCAGCCAGGCCCAGATCGCTAAGCTATTCGGTGTCACACAGCCGCGCGTCTCCGACCTCATGCGTGGGAAAATCGACCTGTTTGGTCTGGATGCCCTCGTCAACATGGCGGCAGCGGCAGGCCTGCGCGTCGAAATAAAGGTACGAAAAGCTGCATAAGCGCAACAATACAGGCCCATTCCACCATCCTAGGTGAAGTGGAGCTCATCCGAACCTGTGGCTGCTTCACGGGCTTTTCTGACGGCGGCCTCATCCGGCGGCAGCCGGCCAAGAAGCTGTCCTCCCATCGCTTGATCGGACATCCCCAAAGCAGACGGCCGTGTGCCCGAAGGCTGCATCACTTTGCCGAGCGCTCCAGAACCGTGCGCTCTAGCGACTGGCAGCTAAGGGACGTGCGGAATATCCTGAGATGCCGAAAGGGGCACGTGAGAATCGAGAGATCGCGTGGCGGCATTGTCTGGCATTCCAAACTTTCGTCGCCAAAACCTATAAAGCACGTATACCGCCAAGACCGGAATCGGGAAGATCATCGCCTTGGTCGAGACACTGCGCACACGGGCCAGCGACCAGACAATGACGTTGGCGACCACACTAGCAGCGAAAAAAACCGCTAGCTTGCGTCGCAGTCGCTTCCTGACAATTAGCAATACGATGAGCACCATCCCTTCCGGTATCAGCAATAACAACCCCACCAGTGCCAGGGCCCCGGCGCGCATCCAACGATTGTGGGCCACCAAGGCATTGAGTATTTAATGGGCACGTTCGATGAGCGAGTCATCCGCCGGCAGCCGGCCAAGAGCAGGCATCGGCGTTGGCGAATTGACTGCCGCTTAGCCGCCATTCGCAGCTTGCGCTAGAGTGACTTCACCCGTTTGCGACGCGTTGGATCTTGAGCCATGACTGCACAATTCGCGATGATGCTTAGGCCATGATGCGCCGATACAAGATTCTTGGGGGGATCCTGGGGTTTTTCGCGGTGAGTGTCTTTGCGCTTGCGATCTACGTGAGCCACGATTCTGCATGCCCCGGTCCACGGGCACTCCCAGCGGGTGCGCCACGGATGAAAGCCATTGTCTATCGCTGCTACGGCGGGCCCGAGGTACTCAAATTCGAGGACGTCGAAAAACCGGCGCTCGCGGACAATAAAGTGCTGATCAGGGTTCACGCAGCGTCGCTGAACCCGCTCGACTGGCACTACATGAGAGGCCTGCCGTATATCGTACGACTGGGCGTCGGCGTGGGTGCACCCAAAGATTACACGATGGGCGTCGATTTTGCCGGTACCGTCGAGGCCGTCGGGACACGCGTCCGACGGTTCAAACCAGGCGACGACGTGTTCGGCATGAAAAGCGGCGCTTTTGGGGAGTACGTGAGCGTGGCCGAGGATCAGGCGCTAACGCTTAAGCCAACTAATCTGACGTTTGAACAGGCGGCCGCGGTGCCTATTGCCGCCAACACTGCCCTGCAGGCGCTGCGCGATAAGGGGAGGATCCATACTGGTCAAAAAGTGCTGATCAATGGCGCCTCGGGCGGCATCGGCACATTCGCCGTCCAAATCGCCAAGTCCTTCGGAGCTGAGGTGACCGGCGTTTGCAGTACGCGCAATTTGCAGCTGGTTCACTCGATCGGAGCGGATCACGTCATAGATTACACGCGCGAGGACTTTACTCGCGGATCGCAAAGGTATGATCTGATACTCGACACGGTTGGTAATCACACGTTGTCAGAGCTGCGGCGCGTTCTGAGTCCGACGGGCACGGCCGTCATGATCGGCGGCGGCGGTCCTAATGATCAACGATGGCTTGGGCCCCTGGTCAGGCTGACCAAGGCGATGCTGTACTCACGAATCGTTAGCCAGAAGTTCCCTGTCCTTCTTGCCGAAGGAAACAAAGATGACCTGGCGATTCTGGCCGATCTGATGCGATCCGGTAAGCTCACGCCGGTAATCGACCGGCGGTATCCGCTAGAGCAGTTGCCGGCGGCGATCGCGTACCTGGAACAGGGCCACGCGCGCGGAAAAGTAGTCATAGATGTGAATTGAATACAGAAACACTGCGGAGGAAGGCGCCGCGGTCTCACCAAAGTTCACCATTTCCTTGCCCCTAAGCGGCCGGTGGAATCTGGCGGCCTGGGGTCTAGGCTGTGTGAGAACCCGGATTTTCAGAAGCAGTGGTGATTGGTCCGTTCACGGCCCAGTGGCGTGAGTGGTTCGCCGTTGGAACAAAAAGATAAGGGCATTTCATGCCCTCATGGGGAACAAAAAGATAAGGGCATTTCATGCCCTCATGGCTCTCATCAGAGGTACGACTCCGACGATCTGCATCGCCCGCTTCAGGTTGTAAGCCAAGACGTGCAGACTCATCTCGGTTCTCACGTTCGGTAGTCGCTTCATCAGGAAGTGCGTGGCGCCCATCCAGGATTTCAGGGTACCGAAGACATGCTCGGCGGTCTGCCGGCGGATACGCGCGGCGTCCGGCATCCTCTCCAGACGTTTCTGCATCGCTTCCAGGACCGCCTCATGTTCCCAGCGGCTGATGCGACGGTACTCGCCGGTCGTACACTGCGCCTTGATCGGGCAGCGCGGACAGGCTGATGCCCAGTAGCGATGCAGGAGCAACCCGTTCTCGACGCTGCTGTAACGCCAGATTGCACGCTCACCGGCAGGGCAGCGGTACTCATTGCGGCGAGGGTTGTAGCGAAAGTCCTGCTTGTCGAACTGGCCCTTGGCGAGATTGTTCGATGTATGGGACTTTGGCACCAAGACATTGATCCCGGCTTGCTCGCACTTGAGGATCTCGGGACCGGCGTAATAGCCGCGGTCGGCTAGGGCGGTGAGCTTGTCCGTGCCGAGTGCCTCTTGAGTCTGCTGGCCCATCGAGGCCAGCTGCGCCCGATCGGTGCCCTGGTTGGTCACCTCGTGAGTGACCACCAAGTGATGCTTGGCATCCACCGCGGTCTGCACGTTGTAACCGACTACTCCGGAGCCTCGGGCACTGGTGGCCATCGAGCGCGCATCCGGATCGGTCAGTGAGATCTGCTCATCGGGAGCCTGGGCCATCTGCTGGCCCAACTGCTTGAGGCGCCGCATCTGCGCCTTGACCGTCTTGACCTTCTCCTTCAGGTGCTCCACTCGCGCCTCGGTCACCGTGATCGGATCGCGATCCGCGCGATCTAGATCCGCCAGATAACGGGCGATACTCTCCTCCAGCTGCTGCATCCGCGCTTTGAGCTTATGCTTGGTGAAGTTCCGGTCCCGGCCGTTGACCGCCTTGAACTTGCTGCCATCGATCGCCACGAGCGCATCGGAGAACAGGTTCAGGCTGCGGCACAAGAGCACGAACTCCCGACACACACGTCGGATCGCTGGGCCATTGTCCTTGCGAAAATCGGCAATGGTCTTGAAGTCCGGCGACAATCGTCCGCTCAGCCAGATCAGCTCCACATTACGCTGCGTCTCACGCTCCAGCCGGCGACTCGACTGGATACGGTTCAAATAGCCGTAGATGTAGATCTTCAAAAGCGTAGCGGGGTGATACGCGGGGCGGCCGGTCGCCTCTGGCTCCGCACCTTCAAAGCCCAGATCCTTCAGCTCCAGCTCATCGACGAACACATCGACGACTCGGACCGGATTATCCTCGGCGATGTACTCGTCCAGGCTTTCAGGAAATAAAGTGACCTGGGATCGGTCCTGACCTTCGACGTATCGCTTCATAGCTCGCTCGCGTCGAGAAGATGAGTCGATTTTATTCTGATTGCTTACGTTGAAAAAGTGTTTTCACACAGGCTAGGTCAAAAGCCGCAGTTGAGGCGAATCCGTCAGCAGGCGGCCAAACCCGGTCAGTAGAAGACGCAAATCTCAGGGAACAAAGCGGACATTCAATCGCCTGTTGCGCGGTACCATCCGGGAAGTCCGGATCGCGTGTGCCCATCACGACGAACGCCGGGACCCGGCTCTGGACACGATGGCTGCAGTATCCGCCTTGGATAGGCTGATCATTGCTTGAAGCGCAGTCATCCGTAATAACCTATCAGATAGGTTATTTCAGTGTCTCGCATTCGCATCCACGTATCCGTGCACGCGCGCGGCAAGGTCGACGAGCCAATGTTACGGGGCGCCTTTCAACGCCGCCCAGGCGGCCAGAGAGTCCATGTAGTCTCTCCGATGCACGATCTTTCTGTTCTTAATCGTGACTGAGTCAGTAAACTGCGGCCATGCGGACAATGGTGACGGCCTCGAGGGAAACATTATGAGAGCCGCGGTCGATCGCGTCGGCAACGCGGCGTTTCTGTCTTCCGACCGGATGATCAGTCTCAGCGACACCATATTCGGTGTGGCGATGACTTTGCAGGCTTCGACATTGCTGTCGTCGATTCTGACCCCGAAAGGAGGTGTTGCTGACATCATCCATGACATGCGGGGCCAATTCATCGCCGTGGCCCTGGGCTTTGCCATCTCCGGCAGCTACTGGATCGTGCAGCAACGTCGCTTGGCGATGATCAGTACCGTGACACCGCTCCAGACGCTGCTGCATTTCCTCTTCCTGTTTCTTTTTGTCCTATTGCCCTTTTCCACCGGCATATGGGGCCAGTATGGCGAAACCCGTCCGGTGGTGGTGATCTATGGCAGCCATCTGTTGCTGATCGCGCTCGTCAATCTGCTGCTATGGATTGACATTCATCGCAGCGTCGCCGCTCATGCCCAGATCGTGCGCTCGTCACTGGCCGTGGCGCTGTTCGTGTTGGCGTTGTTGCTCGGCTCAATCAGGCCTGTCTTCGCACCCTACCTCTGGTTCGCGGTGTTCGCGACATCTTTCATAGGCCCGGGCCTGGCGCGGCGATTCTATGGCGCTTGATCGACGTGCACTGTTGGCCGGAGGAGGCGCCGCGCTTGTGCTGGGCGGCCTCGCAATTCGCGCCTGGGATCGCGGTGTTTGGTCGGGAGGAGAGGGTGCGGCGTACGCTCCCTGGTCCAACCTGGAAGGAAGTGCTGCCGACCCTATCACCCGGCCGTTGCACGCTGCGATCTTGGCGGCCAATCCACACGACACCCAGCCCTGGCTGTTTCAGGTCAAGGACAATTCCATAACGCTATTTGCAGACCGGGCGCGCCATCTGGGCTCCTTCGATCCGTTCCGCCGGGAAATGCATTTGGGGCTAGGCGCGGCTGTGGAAAACCTGGTAGTGGCGGCCACGGCGTTCGGGTTCTCGGCGAGCGTAACGCCGGTGGAAGGTCGACTTACGCTTTCGCCGGACAATGCGCCCAAGGCGGCGGCGCGGATTGTGTTGCGCTCGATGCCGGCGGAGCGTGGTGCGCTGTTCGCGGCGATCGCACAGCGCCATACCAATCGTGGACCCTATCGCCCGGATCAGGCTGTTGGCGCAGAAACGCTGCATCGTCTTGCCGGTTTGGTTAGCGACGATAGTGTCCGAGCCATCTTCGTCACCGACAAGGTTGCACGCAGCGAGTTGGGTGCGCTGATAATCGCTGCCACCGTCCGCATTGTCGGCGATCCGCAAATGTCGGCCGACAGCGCGCTCTGGTTCCGCACCGGCCGACGCGAAATCGCCGCGCACAAGGACGGCGTCACCGTTGATGCGTCCGGGGCGTCGCCATTTTTGACGGCAATGTCAAAAATGCTTCCCGACCTCGACTCCAAGTTGGCCGACGAGTATTGGCTCGCCACCACGCGCGATACCCAAGTGCCGACCGCACCGGTACTTGGCATACTGCTGGTGCGTGACAGGCTAGACATGCGCACGGCAATTGCAGCCGGACGCGCCTGGCAAAGACTGCATCTGGCTCTGACAGCGGCAGGCTTGGCCGCGCAACCACTCAATCAGCCTGTTGAATGCGTGGACCGCAGTGCCATGCGGGGTAATCCAGATGATATGGCTCCGGCGATCGACAAGTTCACCGGCATGCCAGGCTGGGAGCCCACCTTTATATTCCGGCTAGGCGCAGCCGACGGCGCAGCGGGCCCCAGCCCGAGGCGGCCGCTGGCTGCGGTCCTGATGGCATGACACCCGTACGGCCGCCTGATGTCATAGAAAATGCCGCGTCTGCCGCGCAACCGGCCGAACGGTCAACGATCTGCAAAACAATTACGGCCAAGACCGGGCGCAGGCGGCGCCGAACTGCTCGCCGCTAAGCTGCTGCTCGGGAATTGGCGAGTTTTTGCCATTCACGCATAGTCTCGTGTGCAAAATCCTCATAAGTGCGGGGTTCATGGCCTAAGAGTTCTGTCAACGTTGCAGCATCCCCGTCCTCGGCAACAAAACCCCGCTCGAGATACCCTTGAAACATCATGCGAATATCGAACGCAGCCCAAGAGGGGGCGTGCTTGCGCATCTGTTCCTCGAAGGTATCCAGGTTGTCTCCTGCATATCTGATTTCCTGGCCGAGCACCTTGCTCCAGATCGACGCAGCTTTCGGTCCGCTTAGAACGGCAGGGCCATTCACGTTGTAGGTCTTCCCAAAATGCTTGTCGGACGTCAGAGTGATTGCGGTGGCTTCGGCAATGTCGCGAATATCGACCGCCGAAATACCGACGAGTCCAAGTGGATTGGGATACACGGATTTCTTGGTGAGGATGTCTTTAAAGGACGCGTCGTTCTGAAAAAAATAATTTGGACGAATGATCGTAAATGGCACATGAAATTCTCGGATGGCGCTCTCGATAGCGAGCTTCGAGGCGAAGTGCGGAACATCCTTGAAATGCTCAACGCGAAATACCGAGTGGTAGACAATCTGCGACAGCTTGCGCTTTTTGGCAAGATCGTAGGCAATGAGCCCTTGGGTCAACTCATCAGGAGTGACAGCGTTGAGAAGATATAATTTATCGACTCCCTGCAGCGCCTTATCGATCGAGAGAGGATCTAGCAAGTCACCTACGATTATCTCAACCCCGGATAGCGATTCGGAGTCGGGATTGCGCACCAAGACCCGAACGTCGGCATCCCGTCTTTTCAACTCTTTGACGACTTCTGAGCCGACGTGGCCGGTGCCGCCGATGACTAATATTTTCATCTGGGATTTTTCCTAGATGTGGTTAGTGACGCTACGCCGACGAGACTTGAATCTCTGTCGGAGAACTTCCTCAATTACATGACGATAAAGACATTGGCTCAGCAGTTCGGTGCTCGAGCGTACACAACGGCGACGATCGTGTGGGCGAGGCGCTAAATGATTGATCGAAATGAAAGTTTGTGGCGCGCCCGGAGAGATTCGAACTCCCGACCCCCTGGTTCGTAGTTCGAAGAGGTCTGTTTTTTGCTACACGGGCAAAAATAGGGTTGTTTGTTTATCAAAGAGTT
>JBEKUL010000173.1:0-5140 GCA_049515055.1 Steroidobacteraceae bacterium
CACATCCCTCCGCCCACGCGCTCAGACCGGTGTTGTGGCCGCCGGCAGCTAAACAATAGACGCCGTGCCCGAGAGCTTCATGCGTCATCATCGATGCGGCGTAGGCGAGAATTCCAAGCGCGCCGAGCACGATGCCATTGTCGGTAACGCGATCCTGCGCTAATTGCCCATCTTCAGTTGACATTGGAATTCTCATTCGCTGGTGCCAGCTATAGCCGCATTGTTTCTCTCGTATGGCAGCCCGCATGCGTGCGCTCGCGGACAAGGGGCGGCAAGGCAGCTGAGGCCGCTTGAGAAGATCCTTTTCTACAGCTCACTCAGCTGCGCAAAGGCCTTCTCCGTCAGGAAGACTTCTGCAGCCGCGGTCGTCCACCGCGCTTGCCATTTTCCCGTGAACTGGACGCCTTTCGCGCAGAGGTCTTTGATCCGGCAAACCGCGCCAACTCACTCATCCAGGTCTTGGAACCAAAAATACCGGCGGCCAGCTCCGCTACGCCGAAATCCGCGTCCAGTGCCTCCCAATGCAGGCCGGTACCCAATGGCGCGAGTTCTACCTCGGAAAGCTGCGCCGTCGTGGCACCCTTCAAACCCTGCAGTAGTTTCGGTGGCAACATCAGAATGACGCCGTTGGTCAGCTCGACCACAAGACGCGCCTTACGCGCATCGTAATGCGCCTTGGCAGCGCGTGGCTGTGTCGCCAGCTTTGCTTCCCCGGCCTTAGTTGCCCGGTCATACGAACGAGAAATCTCGTTGTTAATCCAGTTACCCATGATACTCGCTCCACTTCTGCAGCAATGCCGATCGATGATCGAATACCGCCCTCAGCGCCTTCGCCAAGTCTGTCTTCTTCATCCGCCGATTCTCGATCAGTCGCGGATGCCCGCTCGGCTCACCGAGTTCAATCTTGGCTTCCGCGTCCGCTGAAAAAACATGCACGTGCGGCGGGGCGTGATCGTTTGGCCAGATGACAAATCGCAAACCATCGACTTGGAGCACCGTAGGCATGGGAAACATTAACCTATCTGATAGGTTATTTCAATCCCGCATTCGCGGCCCACGTATTCGTGCACGCACGCGGCAAGGACGACGAGCCAATGTTATGGGGCGCCTTGCAACGCCGTCCAGGCGGCCAGAGAGTCCATGTAGTCTCTCCAATGCACGATCTTTCTGTTCTTGATCGTGACGACCGATATGAACCTGTTGTCGTAGGGCGTGCCACTCGACAGGGTCTTGCCGTGGACCTCGTATTCGAGGATCACAACGCGACCGTCTTGCGCATGGTGTACAACAAGTCCGTCGGCTGAGTGAAGCCTGATGTTGCTGCCATATCCGGAGAACTGAGCCATCAAATCAGCTCGGCCCCGGATCGTCGGGGGCCAGCCTGGAAAGCGATAGCGGAAGTCAAAAAAAGCGTTATCCGCGATCGTGTCGAAATAATGCTCGCCATCAACGAGGCCAGTTAGTCCCTTCTGGATAATCTCAAAGAAGGGATTCAGCGCCTCAAAGATCGCATATTTGGTCTCTGGCATAGATGAACACCTCCTGGGGTACTGCGCTTTGTATCAGGACCCCGCGGGTTTGATACCGAGTCTGGCCGATATGCGTGCTAGCTCGGCGTCGTCGGAGATCCCCTGGAAGTCATCGCGCGGCGTGTAGGGGGCTTCAAGCCGAGCCACCTCCTCATTCGTTAGCGCAATGTCGAGCGAGGCGACGGCATCGTCCAAGTGCGATGCCTTGCTTGCGCCAACGATAGGCGCGACCACGACGGGATTGCGCCGCAACCAGGCCAAGGCAATCTGCGCTCGACTGACACCGCGGGACTTGGCGATCGACGCAACCGCATCGATGATGAGTCGATCGCTCGATTCTTGCGTGTAGAGCATGCCGGCGAAGGGGTCGCTCCCGGATCGCTTGGTGCGAGCTTCGCTCTCACGTGCGAGGCGGCCTCGAGCAAGCGGACTCCACACGATCGTGCCAACGCCCTCGTCGGCGCACAGCGGCAGCATCTCGCGCTCTTCCTCGCGAGCGAGCAGATTGTAGTGGTCCTGCATCGAGATAAACCTAGCCCAGCCGTTCTGGTGTTGCAGATGCAGCAACTTGCTGAACTCCCAGGCGTGCATCGATGAGGCGCCGAGGTAGCGGGCCTTGCCGGCCTTCACCACATCATGCAAGGCCTCAAGCGATTCCTCTATTGGGGTTCTGCTGTCGAGGCGGTGGATCTGGTACAGGTCCACATAGTCGGTGCCGAGACGGCGCAGGCTATGATCTATCTCGGCAAAGATTGCCTTGCGTGATAGACCGGCCGCGTTGGGGCCCGCTCGCATTGGGTGGCGGACCTTAGTGGCGATCACAACCTCGTCGCGATTGGCGAAGTCCTTGAGTGCGCGGCCGAGAATCTCCTCGCTGGACCCTTGTGAGTACATGTTCGCGGTGTCGAAAAAGTTAAGGCCCGCCTCGAGCGCGTACTTTATGAGGGGCCGGCTGGCCTCCTCGCCAAGTGACCACACCGGATGGCCGCGGCCCGGCTCACCGTAGGTCATGCCGCCGAGTGCGATAGGTGAGACCTCCAGTCCGCTATTTCCGAGCTTGACGTACTGCATCGTGCTTTCCTGAGTGATTACTGGAACGGGTGGGAGTCTGCGCGCGATGATTCGGACTTTTAATGCTTGTAAGTGCGAATTACTTGCGTAATAGTGCGACAATGCCTGTGGATCCCTTCTCCGACGTTCTGAACCTCATAGGAGCTCAGTCCGTCATCTCGGGGGGCTTTACGGCCGGAGGGTCGTGGGCGTTGCGCTTTCCCGCACCCGACAAGCTCAAATTCTTCGCTTTGATTAAGGGCTCGTGCTGGCTGCGAATAGAGGGCACGGAAGCACTCGTCCGCGTCGAAACCGGAGATGTGTTTCTTCTCGCAGCCAGACGAACCTTTGTGCTTGCCAGCGACATGGCGGTCTACCCGATCGATGCGAAACGTCTATTCGCGGACAAGGTGAAGAAGTTCGCGACGCTTGGCGATGGGGATGACTGCGTCTATATCGGCGGTCACGTACTGCTCGACTCTGCCAGCGGAGAGCTTCTAGCAGATGTCCTGCCACCGTTGATTCATGTCAAAGCAGCCTCGTCGCAGGCTACCTCGCTCAAATGGCTACTCGAACAGCTTGTCCGTGAGCAGGCGGAAGATCTCGCCGGATCGGGGATCGCCTCGGCGCAACTCGCCCAACTCCTGTTCATCCAGCTATTGCGAGCTCATCTGGAGACATCTGGGCCTTCGGCGGTAGGATGGCTTAGGGCGCTCAGCGATCGACGGCTCGCTCCAGTGTTTCGGTTGCTGCACGCAGATCCGGGTCGCCAGTGGGGTCTTGAAGAACTTGCCAAGGCGGCGACGATGTCCCGAACGACATTCGCCTCGCGCTTCAAGGCAGCCGCTGGAGTTGCCCCGCTCACTTACCTCACACAGTGGCGAATGCGTCTTGCACAACGTGCCCTGCGAGAGGAGCGCACGCCGGTTGCCGTCCTGGCAGGTTCCCTCGGGTACACCTCCGAAAGTGCATTCAGCAACGCCTTCAAGCGCGTGACCGGCACGGCGCCCAAGCACTATCGGAGTGCTGCTCGATCGGCCGTCACAGTCAGCGAACGAATCGATCGCAGGGTCACATCTGCGGGCGCTGGGTCGTTCTGAAGTCAGTGCTGACGGTCTCCCTTGAACACCTGAGCTAATGGGTCTGGCCGAATTGCCGCAAGAGAGTCCGCAATCCCAAAGACTGAACGCTCTGCGCGACGGGCGGCAACTGGCCGGACAGAGACCGTCGCTTGCAATGGATCCGCCGAGAGTCGCTTGGTGACCGAGGTGTGAAAACGTTTGCGATTGCAGTGCAAGTTCGCAAATCGGGCCACGTAGGCGCTGTTCTGATGTGCTTGAGCGACACAGTGCGGCTTCACAGCACGCAGGAGAACACAAATTTCTGGTGCTGCGAGTTTTCACACGGCCTAGACCCGAAGCTGTCTATCGCAAATAGCGGCTTTACGGAAGTCCAATCAACTCACCTGCTACGCGGCTACCACGTCAAATCTGGGCCATGCCGCCATCGACGAAGAGTTCGATTCCATTGACAAAGCTGCTGTCGTCGGTAGCGAGGAACAGGACAGCCTTCGCAATTTCATCGGGGACGCCGACCCGTCCGAGAGGGATTACGGCAGCTTGGGAGGCGATGAAACCCGTCATCTGCTCTTTGGTCAGACCAAGCTGGTCGTAACCTGGTGTAGGTATGGTACCGGGGCTGACGACGTTTACACGGATTTGGCGGTCTTTCAGATCGACGATCCAGCTGCGCGCGAAGGAGCGCAGCGCGGCTTTGGTCGCGGCATAGACGCTGAACGCCGGCATGCCCTTGACCGAAACCATCGACGCGTTGAGGACGATCGAAGATCCTCTTGGCATCAGCGGCAGCGCCTTCTGCACGGTGAACAGTGTTCCCTTCACATTGACGTTGAAGGTCTTGTCAAAACTCGCTTCGGTGATCGCGCCGAGCGGCAGCAATTCACCCACGCCGGCGTTGGCGAACAGAATGTCGATCCGTCCCTTTTCAGTCCTGATCTGCTCGAACAGGCGGTCGAGATCGGCGAGATTGGCGATGTCGCCTCGAACGCCGACAGTATTGGCTCCGATCTCCGCCACGGCTGCATCGAGCTCGTTCTGGCGCCGTCCGGTGATGAAGACGTAAGCGCCTTCGGCAGCAAATAACTTCGCAGTCGCCCGACCAATGCCGCTGCTGGCGCCGGTCACTACGGCAACCTTGCCCTTCAATCTATCCATGCTGCTCTTCCTCCTTCGGAAGGCTTTGTTGGCCTCGTGGGCCGGCCACCATATATGTACCGATAGGTACTGAAAGTACGCTCTTGACAAGCACTGGTCAAATATTTATTTACCTACTGGTATGAAATTAAAAAGGATCAAAAGGCAGCGTGGTCGACCGCGCGCGTTCGATGCCGACCAAGCACTCGACCGCGCCATGCAGGTGTTCTGGCGAAAGGGGTACCTCGGCACTTCGCTGGAGGATCTGACCGAAGCTATGTATATAATAAGGGATTTGCTCTAGTCTGATTTTGTGTAAATAATGTTGTTGTTTTTTGGGGTTTTAGT
>JBEKUL010000174.1:0-5021 GCA_049515055.1 Steroidobacteraceae bacterium
GCTCGACGAGTCGAGCGCAGCCGATATCGAGCTGCATATGCAGCATTGCGCCGAGTGCCAGGGGCTGTTTGAGGACCTGCAGCGCTTGCAGGGCGCATTGCGCGAGCAGCTGCCGGCGGTGCACACGCCGCCAACGCTGCGTGGGCAGATCATGCGGGCCCTGGATCAGGAGAGCCTCGGGGAGGGTGTGGTTGCAACCCCGCCGTCGCCGCCACGGCGGCCTGCTCGAGCCTGGCGGGTGAGTCAGTTCTGGATGGGCGCCGCCAGCGGCCTTGGCGCGGCGGCGCTCGCCGCGACGCTCGCGTTCGTGGTGCTTGCGCCGATGCGCAGCGCGCCGGTGCTTGACGAGCTCGTGGCAGCGCACGTGAACTCGTTACTCTCGACGCATTTGGTGGACGTCGTGTCTACCGACCAGCACACCGTGAAGCCGTGGTTCGCCGGGCAGACCGATGTGTCTCCCGTGGTCGCCGACTTTGAGCCGCGGGGCTACAAACTTGTCGGCGGACGCGTCGATTATCTCGAGCATCAACGCGCCGCCGTCGTCGTCTATCGGCACGGCGCGCATGTCATCAACGTATTCAGCTGGGCCGCGACGCAGCGCTCAATATCCGACCGGGCCACGCGTAACGGTTATCACCTGCTCTTCTGGAGAGCCGGCAATCTGCAGTATTGCGCGGTCTCCGACACCGGCTGGGATGAGCTCAGCGGTCTTACGCAATTGTTGCAGGGTCTGCAGTAATTAATTCGACTCGGGAATAAAAGCGCCCGCCGGAAGTCCTCTCTGAAGGAACATCACCTTCAGGAGACACCCGTGTCGGACGATACACTGCTTCAATCGCGTCGCAGCGCGCTCAAATGCATGGCCTATGGCGGCGCCGGCACACTGTTCGTGTTGGCGGGCGGCGTTTTCACGCCGGTGGATCTGGCTGTGGCGGCCAATGACAAGTCACGCAATGCACAACTGGGCAAACCGTTGTTCGTGCAGATCAGCGATACGCACATCGGCTTCAATAAAGAAGCCAACCCGGACGTCAGTGGCACTTTGAAGCAGAGCATCGATATTGTGAATGCAATGCCCGAGCAGCCGGCGCTGATCATTCACACCGGGGATATCACGCATCTGTCCAGGGCCGCCGAATTCGATCTCGCGCAGCAGCTGCTGTCGGGATTGCGCACCACGGAGCTGCACACCGTTCCGGGCGAGCACGATACGACCGATCCGAGCGTCACGGAATATTTCAACCGCTTCGGCAAGGCGTCGGACAACAAGGGCTATTACAGCTTTGATCACGCCGGCGTGCACTTCATTGCGCTGATCAATGTGCTGCAATTCAAGCCCGGCGGCCTCGGTACGCTGGGCTCCGATCAGCTCGCCTGGGTCGCGGCCGATCTCAAGGCCCGCTCCTCGAGCACCCCTATCGTGGTATTCGCGCACATGCCGCTCTGGACCGTCTATGAGCCCTGGGGCTGGGGAACCGGAGACGCCGATCAGCTCATGGAGCAATTAAGGCGCTTTGGATCGGTCACGGTACTGAACGGACATATCCATCAGATTGTGCAGAAGGTCGAGGGCAACGTCACTTTCCACACGGCGCGCTCCACGGCCTATCCGCAGCCCCTCGCCGGCGACGGGCCGGGGCCCGGGCCACTGAAAGTGGCCTCGGACCAGTTGCCCAAAATGCTCGGCGTTTCCAGCGTGTCGGTCGTGAAGCATCCCAGTGCATTGGCGCTCACCGATACGGCCCTGGGCTGAGTATCCATCGAACCATCAAAGGAGCAGATCCCGTGAATCCGGAGAAAATTCTGACGTTGCGTAGGGCCGGCAGGCTGGCATTGCTCTGCTTGCTCGCGGCCGCTCATCAGTCCAATGCCGCGCCCCCAGCGGCTGCGCAGATTGAGATCAAGGATTTCATGTTCGCGCCCAATGCAGTGACGATCAAAGCCGGGTCTACGGTAACCTGGTCGAACAAGGATGATGAACCGCACACCGTGGTCAGTGATGCCGGGCTGTTCCGCTCCGCTGCCATGGACACTGATGAGACTTTCAGCTTCACATTCGACAAGCCGGGCACCTATCACTTCACCTGCTCGATCCATCCGCGCATGATCGGCACGATCACCGTCGAATAGCGCCGATGATCGCAATTGCGAAAACGGCGCTGATCGTCGCCGCGACGCTCGCGCTCATGGCGATCGGGGCCGTGATGTTCATCGGATCGGGTCTTTACAACATCGGTGCCGATGATCATCACACGCGCATCGTGCTCGCAGTGATCACTCAACTGCGAGAGCGCTCGATCACCGCGCGCT
Source organism: Steroidobacteraceae bacterium (assembly GCA_049515055.1). Classification (GTDB taxonomy): domain Bacteria; phylum Pseudomonadota; class Gammaproteobacteria; order Steroidobacterales; family Steroidobacteraceae; genus FEN-1191. The sequence continues at coordinate 2,311 of JBEKUL010000174.1, forward strand.
CGAACTCGATCGCAGTGCCCGATCTGGAGGGCGCCTCCCGCATCGCGGGCGGCGCTGTGCATTACGCAGCGCTGTGCGAGGGCTGCCATCTGGCTCCGGGCGTAACGAGGTCCGAGCTGAGGCCCGGCCTGTATCCGCACCCGCCCAATCTGGCGCAGGAGGATATCCTCGATGCCCGCAACGCCTTCTGGATCATCAAACATGGCATCAAGATGAGCGCGATGCCTGCATGGGGGAAGTCGCTCAATGACGAGGCGATCTGGGATATCGTGTCATTCGTGCGCAAGATGCCGGCCATGACACCGGAGCGATACCAGGCCTTCGTGCTGCGGCCCGCCGGCTAGCCGCTATGGCAAGCGGCTTTGTGCAGCAGCATCTCCAGCGCGATGCAGGCGTTGGGTACTGCGGGCGAGACGGCTGAGTCCGCGGCCGCGTCCAACAGCGATTGTGCCTGTGCCGCGGTCAGATGGGTGCGCTCGGATCGAAGCAGGGCAATGATTCCGGTGATTTCGGCAGTGGCCAGCGAGCTGCCAGAATAGAAGTCATAGTGACCCTGCGGCGCCAGTGACATGACCTCGCGCCCGGGCGCCTGGATGACGCCGGGGCTCTGATGCTGATTCTCGATCGCATCGGCCGCGATGACGCCCGCGATGCCGGTCGGAAAGGCGTCGCGCGAGCCGTCGGATGGCACCGCTCCGACCACGATGATGCCGGCATCCAGGCCTCGCCGGATGAGCCGGGACAGCAGCGGATCGCTCGGACCGTCGAGACTCAGGTTGATGATATCGGCGTGCGCCTCAATCGCCGCGGCCAGCGCCTGCGCCAACGTGAAGGTATTGCATACGGCTCTGACCCCTGAGGCCGCGGCGCGCCAGCAGGCCTTGTAGGCCAGCAGCGAGACCTCCGGAGCTATACCGGCGATGCCGATGCCATTATCCGGGACCGCGGCTATCACGCCGGCCACAGCCGTGCCGTGGGCATCGGCGCGAAAGGAGCGCTCGTCGTTGTCGACGAAGTTGCGCGAGGTGACGCTCGGCATCAGATCCGGGTGATCGGTCTGCACGCCGGTATCGATGACCGCGACGCGCACGCCGGCTCCGCGGCTCAGGGTCTGAGCCTGTGCGACACCCATCTGCAGCAGGTTGCCTTGCAATTTCGCGTAGGGGTCGTTGTAGGGATCGGCGGCAGTCTCAAAAGCAAATAACGGCTGGGCCGACTCGACCCGCGAATCGTGCTGCAGAGATGCGAGCAGCCGCCGCGCATCCGCGTTCGCCGGCAGCTCGAAGACCAGACAGTGCACGTCAAGCAATGCGATCGGCCAGCTGGCGCTCTGCTGCAGGCCGTAGCGCTTCGCCAGCGCATCACTGAGCTCGTGTGCGACGCCGCCGACCATGTAGGGACCGGCTCCGTCGTAGCCGCGGGCCGTGGCGGAGGCCCGGGGCAAGCTCACGGGATTGCGCACCGTCACGACGATATAGTGCTGCGGAGAATCGCGCGCGGCTGCCGGCAGTGTCGCGCTGGGCCGCAATGGCGGCGCGGCATTGCATGCCGTCAGGCACAGTGCCAGCAGCGCCGCGAGCCACCTCACTGCGCGCTGACCTCATCGATCACGGCAGGCTCGACGAACATCACGCGCGCATCGCTGCGCAATGCTGCAATGACCGGATCTACGGGCTGGCTCGCCGCACGTGCATCCGTAAAGGTCAGCGTATATGCGCCTGCTGCACTCGGGCCATGGATGATGGTTAGGGCATTGTGCGCGAGCAAGGATTGCAGTGCGCCGAGCGACATGTCCGGCGAGAACACCACGCGGATACGCGATACTGATGCAACCGGTGCCGCACTTGACGACATCGTGACGTAGCGCGGCTCGCGCTGCGTTGCTACTGAGTGATGAAACAAAGTTGCGCCGACGATGCTGAGTGCAATGGCCTGCACAGCCGCCGCGGCCGAGAGCCAGTGCACGGCGCCGAATCGGCGCACAGGCCTCGGCGCCGGATGCGCAGCACTGCGAGGCAGCGTCGCACCCTCGCGCTCGAACTCATCGATGCGCGCAAGCGTCTTGGCGAGCCCGGGCTGCGGCGCGTACTCGAGACTGGATTCGGATTTCAACAATGTGCGCACAGAACGCTCATGAAGCACATCATCCCGGCAGATCGCACAGTGCTCCAGGTGCTGCGCGACGCGGCCGCTATCGTTGGCGCCGAGCCGCCCTGCCACATACCACGGCAGCAGACGCGCGGCTTCATCAGCGCAGCGGCTGTCATCGGGGCATTCATTCATAAGCGGTTCTCCATGCCTGGCGCCGAATCCTTAAGTATCACCCGCAGTTTGCGCCGGGCATTGAACATGCGGGTCTTAACGGTGTTGACCGGGCATTCCATGATCTCGGCGATCTCCTCGCAGGAATGATCCATGTAATACGTGAATTCAAGTACCAGGCGTTGCTCGAGCGGCAATTGCGCGAGACCCGCATCGAGCAGCTGGCGCTCCTCGAGCGCCTGAGCGCTGTCGCTGGCTGTAGCCTCGCTGTCGGCGATTTCGAGCCTCATCGCCCGATCATGCGTAGTAGCGCGTCGGAGCATGTTCAGTGCGCGCCGGTAGGCGATGCCCATGATCCAGGTCGATACCCGCGAGGCGTTGCGAAACTCCCCGGCGCGCTGCCAGACGATCCACAGAGTGTCATTGATGACTTCCTCGGCATCCTCATA
>JBEKUL010000175.1:0-5019 GCA_049515055.1 Steroidobacteraceae bacterium
CCGCGGGCTGGGCCAATCCGGCAGTAAACGCTCCCAGAACGAAAGCGCATGCGAAGGCAGGATACCGTTTCATGCACATTTCCCCGTATTCGGTTACTTCTGCGCAGGCCGGCATTGGTAATGGTTAGTGATTGACGCTTACGATCCCACGGTCGCGCAGCAGCTTCATGAAGAATTCGCGGATGACAGGATCGCCACCCCGGTTGAGGGCGTCGCCTGGCGTGTCCCGACGATCGTCGAGCACGGCCAACGGCGCACCATTGTCAACCAGGAACTGGATCACACCGATGGGATCGGGCGTGCCACGTGCCGCCACAGCGACATGCATAATGCTGCGCCCGCCGAGCGCGATCGCATCCAGGTGCGGATCGAGTTGATAGGCATAGGCCATCGCCGCCACGCTACCGCTGCCGGCGGCGGCCATCGAGACGGTCATACCATCGGGCCCCTTAATATCGGGCCTCGCCCCCGCCGCGACCAGCACCTGCATTGTCTCGACCGATCCGGCGCGGGCGGCGAATTGCAGTGGTGTGGCGGGCACTGGAAGCGGCGGCGGAGGACCGACTCTGCGAATGGCGATACCGGCGTTGCCGGCATTGTCCCCACCCACAGAAGGTGGCGCGACTGGCGTAGCCACGGCCGCCTGCACCGGCACCGGCGCCGTCTCGGCCATGGCGTTAGGATCGCCACCCTTTTGCAGTACGGTTTCGACCAGCGCGGCACTGCCGCTGCCTGCCGCTAGATGGATCAATTGCCGTCCTTTTTTGTTGACCCAGCGCACATCGGCGCCATGGTTAACAACCTGGATGGCGAAGGGAATTTCCTGAGTGATGATCGCTGCCTCCGCCACGGAGGTGCCATCGGCTAATCTCGCATTGATATCGGCGCCTGCATCCAGCAGCGCTATGGCGGTGGTCGGATCCTTGCTGCGCAGTGCGAAAAAAACGGGCGTGAAGCCTGTCCTATCCAGCGCATTTACCTTCGCGCCATGGGCTAGTAGCCATTTGACAGTGGCGGTGTTGCCTGCTGTTGCCGCCCACATTAGCGGTGTCTGGTTCTCCACATTGGCGGCCTCTATGGCGGCGCCCTTGGCCCGCATAGCGGCAAGCACATCCGGGGTTGTAGAGCCGGCACAGAGCGCAAAGGCGGTGGTGCCGTTGTGGCGGACTTCCCTGGCATCGGCGCCCGCCTTGAGCAAAGCGGTAACGATGGCCGCATCACCCAACTCGCAAGCGAGCGAGAGGGGCTCCACTGCATCTGGCGCCAAAGCGCGGGGCCGGGCCCCGGCAGCCAGCAATAGCCGCACCGCATCCTCATTCTGACGGTCCACCGCCCAAGAGAGCGCGGTGGATTTGTCGGGCAGCTGCGCGTTCACGTCGGCCTTGGCCGCCAGCGCGGCACGAATGCCGTCAAGGTCGCCAGCGCGCACCGCCTGCAGCAAACGATCCTCCGCTGGACCGGCAAGAGCGGAAACAGTACTGCACAGCAGCAGTAGGCCAGCAGCCAGCGCCCGGCTCACCTTGCGATCCGTGCCTTTAGGCCAGATTGAACCGACCGGTACTGTCGCCAAGCTTTTCCTGCTCGACGCCCAGACCGTCCATCATGGTCAAAAACAGGTCCGTCATCGGCGTCTGCTTGGCGTCGATGTGCCGGTTGCCCTTGATGCCTGGGACGGCGACGATAATCGGCAGATCGCGGTGATCGTGGCGGTTGGGATCGGCAAGGCCTGCGCCGACGAGCACCGTGGTGCTGTCGAGTAGGCTCGCATCGCCCTCCTTCGTCTCCGACATGCGTTTGAAGTAATAGGCTATTTGCTCCACATGGTAGGTGTTGATCTTGGTTAGCTTGGCCATCTTGTCCGGATCGTTGCCGTGATGGCTGAGGGGATGGTGCCCGTCTGGCACGCCGGTTTCCGGATAGGAGCGAGGTCCACTCTCGCGGCCGAACATGCAGGTGCCGACCCGAGTGAGATCGGCCTGCATTGCCAGTATCTGCAGATCGATCATCAGTCTGGCATAGGCGGAATAGGATTCCGGGATGCCGGAAGGCTGGGCCATCGTCGGCAAGGCGGTGGCGTTCTGCGTCTCTGCCATCTGAATGCCACGCTCTAGATCGCGCACCGATTGCAAATATTCATCGACCTTGAGCCTGTCGCTGGCGCCCAGCGAGACGGAGAGGCGCTTGGCATCTTCGCCCACCAAATCCAATAGGCTGGCCTGGTGCTGCAATTGCCGGCGACGGGTATCGGCATCCAGTTGATCAGCATCGCCGAACAGGCGATCGAACACGTCACGTGGATTGACCGTGATCGGCAGCGGCGTCTTGGGACCCGTCCAAGCCAAGGTGTTGTTGTAGGCGCAGCTATAGCCACTGTCGCAACTTCCCACCATGCTGGGCTGATCGAGCCCCAATTCCATCGAGGCAATCTGGGTGGACTGACCGAACTGGCGGGCGACGATCTGATCCATTGAAGGACCATTCAGCAAGACTGAATCGCTTTTGAGTATATGTGCACCGGTCAGGAAGGTGGCGCAGGCACGGGCATGATCGCCGGCGCCATCGCCCATCGCTTCAGCCATCGCATGATCCAGGCCCTTGATGACGACGAAGCGGTCACGGAACGGCTCCATAGGCTTCAGCGTCGGGGAGATAGTGTAATTTTCGCCGACTTGCGCCGGCGTCCAGTTCTGCATCAGCATCCCATTCGGCAAGTAGAGTACTTGCAGCCGCTTGCGCGCCGCCACTTCTGTCGCCCGGGCAGATGAGATCATCGCTTCGAGCAGCGGCAGGGTCATGCTCGCGCCCAGACCCCGCAACAGTGTGCGGCGATTCATCGGTTTACGAATGATCATCATTTTGTAGTGTCCTTCTCATCGTGAAAGGTACGCTCTGCACAATTCCCATGATTATTGAATGCGTGCGGTAGCCATTCTTGGCGGCCGCGGCGGCGGCAGCGCGCACGGCCGGCATGTCAGTCCCATCCACGCCCCGGCCCAGCGCATAAATCATCAACCGTTCGGTGAAAGCTTTGACGAACTCGTCCTTACGATCCATCAACACATCCCTCAGGCCAGCTGGCCCCTCGAATTTGGTTCCGTCGGGCAACACGGCGTCGACCTGGATCGGCCTGCCCAGCATCTGCTGGCGCCAGGCGCCTACGGCGTCGAAATTCTCAAGCGCAAAACCCAACGGATCCATCTTCGTATGGCAGGAGGCGCAAACCGGATTCTTGCGGTGCAGCTCCATCTGTTCGCGCACCGTCATGTTTTTGGCGTTGGGGACCACATCCAGTGACGGCACGTTCGGCGGTGGCGCTGGTGGTGGCGCCGCAAACAGATTCTCCAGTATCCACTTGCCGCGCAATACGACGGAGGTGCGGTCATTATACGAGGTGACCGTCAGAATACTTCCCTGGCCAAGCAGGCCGCCGCGATGCGTAGCCGGGTCGAGCGTCACCTTGCGGAAGCTGGCGCCGCGCACGCCAGGAATGCCGTAATGCTCGGCGAGGCGCTGATTGAGAAAGGTATAGTCGGATGCGATGAAGTCCGTGACCGGACGGTTGCCGCGCAGAACTGCGTCAAAGAACATATCGGTCTCAGTCAACATCGCGGCGCGCAGCCGAGTGTCGAAGCCAGGGAAGATGACGTGATCCGGCGATTGAAACTCCAAGCGGCGCAGATAAAGCCATTGGCCCGCGAAATTTTCGGTCAGCGCCTGAGCCTTGGGGTCCGCCAGCATGCGCGCAACCTGCTTTTTCAATTCCTCAGGTCGACTGAGCTGATTCTTCTCCGCCACTGCCAGCAGTTGCTCGTCCGGAATGCTGCTCCACAGGAACAGGGAAAGCCGCGTCGCCAACTCCACATCGCTGAGCCGATGCAGTGAGCCAGGTGCGGCGCCAGGAGGATCGCTCTCGCGAATAAAGAGAAAATCCGGCGAGACCAACACCGCTTCCAGCGCTGCTTCGACCCCATGCTCGAAATCGCTGTCCTTGCGGCCTTCGGCAAACATCGTCATCAGCGGCGCCATGTCAGCATCTGTCACTGGCCGGCGATAGGCCTGATGGGCGATGCGGGAAAGAATAGAGCGGGCGCAGGCCTCTTCCGAGAGCGAGGTCGAGGGATGGCAGGTGAAGATTTTGCTGCGACTAGACGTCGCTCCCGCACTCTTGGGATCGAACGGTCCCTGCACCGAGATTGTCTGCACATCGCGCGCATGGACGACTTGCGGTGACAGTTCCCCTGTATCGGTCACGCCAGGGGCATCCGCCGCCACCAACTGCCGTTTCACCACCGCGCCATCCACCTGGATATCCAGCGGGACGTCCGGGGGCGGGTCGGCGGGGCGCGGACCACGCAGCGTCACCGCGGTCAGCGGCAATAGCGAGTCTTCCAGCGTCAGGCTGCGCGTGAAGGACGCGCCAATACTGTGCGGCCCCGCCTTGAGCGGCACCGATAACGTGATGCGGTTTTCCGGCAAGAGCCGCGTTTCGACGCCCGCAGCCTGGTTGATGTCCACCGTGATCCGATAGGTGGCGTCGTAAGGCGCGTAATAACTGAGGACGCCCCCGCCGCGCGAATCCAGCAGCAGGCCGTCGCTAGCGCGGCTGTTTGCGTAAGCGTCCTGTACCAACCGCAGATCGGTCGTAACCGGCGTGCGCGAGCCCACGCCGGCAGCGATGCGGCTTGCCTTGCCGGCGACGCGGATATAGCGGTTCATCAACGTCGGCGAAACAGTGAGCACTTCGGCGATGTTGTCGAAGCCGTGGCCGGAATCGTCGGCAGGCAGTTCGTTGCTGACATCGATTTTGAGATCGAGCAGATCACGCAACGCATTGGCGTACTCCGCCCGATTCAGGCGACGAAGCACGGTGAGGCCTGGATCGGGATGCTGGGCGGCGATCCTATCCAGCGAAGTGGAGAGCCAGCTGGTGAATTCGGCGCGCAATTCCTTAGGCGGCTTCACCGCGACAGCAGGCGGCATTTCGCCCAAGCTGAGCTTGCGCAAAATCTTTTCCCAGGT
>JBEKUL010000176.1:0-4957 GCA_049515055.1 Steroidobacteraceae bacterium
GCCGGGGCTTGCGCGTGAGCGCGCCGATCATCGGCATGAGCGTGGCACATATCGGGGTCGGCGTGTTTGTGCTCGGCATCACGTTCGTGAAATCCAACAGCATCGAGCTCGATGTCGCGCTCAAGGCCGGCGAGTCGGCAAATGTAGGCGAATACAGTTTTCGCTATGAGGGCGTGCAGGACATCGAGGGGGTCAACTACGACGTTGTGCGCGGTACGATCAGCGTGAGCCGGCACGGCAAGCCCGTTACGGTGCTGCATCCCGAGAAGCGGCGTTACTGGGTGCAAGGCTCGGTGCAGACCACCGCGGCGATCGCGCCGGGCCTGAACCGCGATCTGCTGGCGGCGCTCGGAGATGACGTCGGGGCGGGCGCCTACAGTCTGCGGCTGCAGTACCGGCCGCTGATCCGTAATGTCTGGCTCGGTGCGCTGATCATGGCCATCGGCGGCATCATCACCGTGATTGGCCGCCGCCAGCGCCGCAGCGTACTGAGCGCGGCGGCGCAGCCGCTGGGATTGGCGCCAGGGCGGGGCAGCGGACTTTGAACCGCTCCGTGCTCCCCCTCGCGGCCTTCGCGCTGCTGCTGATCGTGCTGATCGTCGGGCTGCGACACGCGCCCGAGAAGGGCGTGATCGCCTCACCGCTGTTGGGCAAGTCGGCGCCGCAGTTCACCTTGCCGGATCTGCTGGATGCAGAAAATCCGATCAGTACGGACGCACTGCGTGGACACTGGTCGCTGGTGAACGTCTGGGGCACCTGGTGTGTGGAATGTCGCGACGAGCACGCCACCTTGTTGCAGATCAAGCAGCAGGGCCGTGTGCAGATCATCGGCATTGACTGGAAGGACGATGATGCGCAGGCGCGCTCGTGGCTGACCGAAATGGGTAACCCCTACGATCATGTGGGCGCGGATCGCGAGGGCCGTGTGGCGATCGAGTGGGGCGTGTACGGGGCACCTGAGAGCTTTCTGGTCAACCCGGCCGGCACCGTGGTCTACAAGCAGGTGGGTGCGCTCAGCCCGCGCATCTGGGCGCAGGAATTTCTGCCTCGGCTATGAAAGCGCACGCGATGCTCGCCGTTGGCCTGCTGCTGTGGGCGCCCTTGGTGCGCGCGGTGGACAGTACGCCGCCGCTACCCGATCCGATTCTGCAGCAGCGCTATCTGGCCCTGACGCATGAGCTGCGTTGCATGCAGTGCCAGAATGAATCGCTCGCAGATTCGCCCGTGGGCCTGGCCGCGGACCTGCGTCGCGACGTGCGCGAACTGTTGCAGGCTGGGCAGAGCGACGATCAGATCCGCGATCACATGGTCGCGCGTTACGGTGAATTCATTCTGTTGCGACCGCGCATGATCTGGCGCAACGCCTGGCTCTGGGGCGCTCCGGCGCTGTTCATGCTGATCGGTCTGATCATCGCCGTGCGAGTGCTGCGCGATCGCCGGCGGCGTGTCGACATCGATGAGCCTGACGCGGATGCCGAGCCATTCGAGCGATGACGCTCTTCATCATCGGCGCTGCGCTGCTGAGCCTGCTGGCCGGCGCCTTCGTGGCGCAGCCGCTCTGGCGCTCGCGTGGCGCCGGCGCTCGCACCCCGCAGATAGCGCTGGCCGCGGCGTTGGCGCTCATCGGTGCGGCGGCGTTGCTCTACCTCAGGCTCGGAAATCGCGGCTGGAGCGACACTGCCGTGATGGCGCAAACGCACCAGAGCATCCCGGTCCTGGCCCGCCGGCTCGAACGCAATCCGCAGGATATGGAGGGCTGGCTCGCGCTCGGTGAGGCCTATAGCCAAATCGGACGCTATTCGATGGCCGAGCGCAGCTTCGAGCGCGCGAACCGCCTCGCGCCCGCCGGCAACGCGCAAGCCTTGGCAGGTATCGCCGAGAGCCTGTTACTGGGCGGGGACCGTGCCGATGAGCCGGTGGCATCGCAGTATCTGGAGCGCGCGCTGCGATTGGATCCAAAGTCACCCAAGGCGCTGTTCTACGGCGCGGTGGATGCCTATCAACAAGGTCGGCTCGAGCTCGCGCGCGAGCGCTTCGCGGCGATGCTGACACTGTCGCCGCCGGAGAGTGTACGGGTCGCCCTGCAGCGGCAGATCGAGCAGATCGACAAACAAATGCGTGACGCGCAAACGCCGGCCGCGGGCGCAGCGAGCGATGCGGCCACCGCCATTCATCTGCATGTCACCCTCGCCCCGGCGCTGGCTGACAAAGTGCCGCCGGATGCCTCGCTCTTCATATTCGTGCGCGCGCCCGAAGGCGGTGCACCGCTGGCGGTGAAACGCAGCAGCGTGCGATTACCGCAGGATCTGGAGCTATCGGCCGCCGACGCCATGATTGCCGGGCACGGGATGCAGCCGGGGCAAAGTGTCGCGGTGGTCGCACGCATCTCAGTCTCAGGTAGCCCCTTGCCGCAGAGCGGGGATCTGTATGGCGAGATCAAGGCCGTTGCGGGCCACAGCGGCTCGCGAGCATTGCAGATTGATCGACTCAGCCCGTGATGCACCGCTGCACGTGCCGCGCGGCATAGTGATCGTCGCTGGGCTGTGGCTCGGCGCCGCCCTGATGCCGTCAGCAGCCCATTCGAGCGTTGCCACGCCAGCCACTGGCGCGCTGGAAGAAATCCAGATCATCGGCGAGCGGCCCGGGCCGCGTCTCTGGAGAGTGACGCGAGGCGATCACGTGCTCTGGATCCTCGGCACGCTCAATCATCTGCCGCGCAAGATGCGTTGGCGCTCGGCTGAGGTCGAGGAGGCGATTGCACATTCTCAGCAGGTGCTGGCCAGCGGTCCGTCCGTCTCGGCGAGCATCGGTCCGATAGGCATGATACGTCTGTATTTCCAGTGGCATGGCGTGCAGACGAATCCGAAGAAAACAACGCTCAAGGAGTGGTTGCCACCTGCTGTGTATGCGCGCTTCGAGATGCAAAAGGCGCGCTTTGATGGCAGCGACACACGCATCGAGGAGCTGCGCCCCACATTCGCGGCGCTGCGGCTGTATGAGCAGGCGATGGACGCGGCCGGACTGACCGGACGCAATGAAACCGAGCGCTCGGTCTTGAGAATTGCCGCACAACGACATGTGCCCGTGCATCGCGCGTCGCTCGCGGTCGCGGATCCATCAGGGGTGCTCAAGGCGATCAGCGCGCTGTCGCCGAGCGTGGAAGTCAGTTGCCTTGAGGCCACGGTCGCACGACTCGAGACCGATCTGCCGGTCATGCAGCAGCGCGCGGCGGCCTGGGCCGTCGGGGATGTCGATCGCCTGCGCCAGCTGAGTTTCATCGATCAGACGGATGCCTGCCTGAGCGCCCTGTCGAGCTCCCCGACGATCAAGGCGCTCATCGAGCAGGCCAGCAGCGCCTGGGACAATGAGGCGGAAGCGGCGCTGCTGCGCGATCGGGTCAGTTTTGCGATGCGTCCCATCTACGAGCTGCTGGCCCCCGATGGCCCGCTGTCGCGCTATCGCGCCGAAGGCTACGTGGTCGAGGGCCCCTGAGCCGCCTCAGGCGTGCAGTGCCGAAACAGATAGTGCGAGACGAGCCATTCCTGGCCGCCACGAAAACCCCATAGCTCGGCGCAGGCCATGAAGAACACGCGCCAGTACACCCACCAGCGCGTCGCATTGCGCGCGCCGTAGGTAGCCGCCAGCAGCGGCCGCACCTGCGACTCGTTTCGATCCATATTCTGCAGCCACGCTTCGGCGGTGCGCTGGTAGTGTTCCCCGCTGATCCGCCAGTGAGCGCACAATTGCAGATCGCGCTGGAAATACAGCAGCAGGTCATCACTCGGCATGATCCCGCCACTGAAGAAATAGCGCGCCATCCAATCCGAATCCCCGTGCGCCTCAAAGTGATAGGCGTATTCCCGGTGCGTGAAGATATGAACGAACAGCCGTCCTTCGGGTCCCAGCCAGCGGCTGATATTGCCCATGAGGAGCTCGTAGTTTTTCATATGCTCGAACATCTCGACGGACACTACGCGATCGAATGTATCGGGCGTATCAAACCGATTCATATCGCAGGTGATGACCCGCAGATTGCTGAACCCGCGCCGCGCACACTCAGTCTCGATATGTTGTCGTTGTGTCGTCGAGTTGGATACGGCGGTTATTCGGGCGTGCGGATAGTGCTCAGCGAGCCAGAGCGACAGCGAGCCCCAGCCGCAGCCGAGCTCGAGGATGCTCTGGCCGTCTTTTATCTGCGCGCGCTCACAAGTCAGTCGCAGCATCGCCTCCTCGGCGGCATCGAGTGTGCTCGCTGTCTGCGTCCACAGGCCGCTGCTGTATTTGAGGCGCTTGCCCAGGCATAGCTGGAAAAAGCGCGTGGGCAATTCGTAGTGCTGGGAGTTGGCGGCCTCGGTCTCGATCGCAATCGGGCTGCTACGCAGCTGCGCGATCAAGCTCTGCAGTGCGCTCATCTGCGATTCCACATCGCCGCGGCATTCGCTGCGCAGTCTCTGGCGCAACAGGCGGCGAATGCCCGCACGCAAAAGCGGGTCAGGCAATACGTCGCGTTCCAGGAGTTTCTCGAGTGCCATCCCGATCTTCACTCAGCAGTCGGCGATTGTCGAAGGACCACGATGCGCCTGAGCGCCGGCAGCGCGAGCAGATAAACCAGCAGCGCAAGCGGCGGGGCGATCAGTGCCCAGGCGAGCACGCCACGCAGACCCAGCACACCGAACTGCTGTACGAAGCGCAATGGCGAGTCGTTGAAGGCGATCAGCAGGGCCCGGACCGAAAAGGAAGTCGGCGGTACGTGAGTGAGCCACTCGCCCAGACGAATAAAGAAGTAAACGCCGGGCACCTGCAGCGGCCACACGAGCCAGCTTGCGGCCTGGAGCGCAGGTTGATTGAGCTTCAGCAGCACGCCAGTGAGCAGGCACAGCACCGTGGTCGTACCGAGCACAGGGAACAATCCAAGCACCACGCCGAGCGCGATGGTCAGCGCGATCTTGCGCGGTGT
>JBEKUL010000177.1:0-4888 GCA_049515055.1 Steroidobacteraceae bacterium
CACTCCGATGAGGAGCACACCATTGTGTTTGATGTCATCGAGCTGATCGGCGCGCGCGGCCATTACGCAAAGCGCGCACAGGGCCAGCAGCATCAGCGCGCGCACAGTATGAGTCGCGTAGACGTTCACGACTCCAGCTTACCCGAACTCACCGCAATACCGAGCTTCATTGCACCCTGAAGGGCCGCTCATGACTGATTTGCTATTTGAATTTTGCATTTTCATCATCCATTCCTAGCGCGGACCCATCGCGGGACCCTGATCCCATGGAAAGCCATAGGTCGGTAGTTCTTGCGGGAGTTTGAATTTCGCGTATTCGACGCGGTTGTTCACCGTCACCAGTTGCAGGATCTCCTGCCCGTCGCCCAGAGGGATCATGGACTGACTGTAGCCGTCGTTGTCGATGTTGTAGACGATCGGAATCTCGATCAGCGTCCACAGGCCCTCTCCGCCGTTTCGATTAATGAACATGCCATTGCCAACCCTTCCAATGTTATCGCGCGCGACGGACCGACCTGTGACCAGCAGCGTTCCATTTGAGCCGCCCCAGGGTGACCAGACGATATAGGGTGTGCCGTTGGGAAACTGACGCCAGCGATCCTGGATTAGCGTGCCGAAACTGCGAGGGTCACCCCAATTGTCACCGTCGCTCGAGGTACGCAAATGGGCGGAATTCGTGCGCGGTTCGAGCGCATAGCCAGGCATGCTGACTTCCTCATAACTCATGTAGTACTTGCCATGACCGTCGCGGGTGACAATAGTCATTCCGGGACGGGTCAGACCATCTGGAATCGCGGCATCATAGACCGCAGGCCCCCAACTGCGGCCACCATCCTCAGAGACTTCGTGGTCCAGCAGCTGACTGTAGCCATTCTTTTTGTCGCGCTCGTCCGAAAAATAGGCAACCAGATGGCCGCTCGAGTCCGTATACAAGTATGGCTCGAACACGGGAGCCTGGTCTCGCAGCAGCCCGGCGCGGTCGGATGAATCGTAACGTCCATCGCCACCAGCGGCGATGGTGCTCAGATATGCCCAGGTCTTGCCGCCGTCGACACTGTAGACAACGTCCAGCGGCCGCTTGCCCGGATCTGGACCCGAGACGCCGTTGCCGGCGGCCAAAACCGTTCCGGCGGGAAATTCTCCCATCTTTATCGGCAGCTCGTACAAGGCGGGTTGACCGCGAAGCATCGGGATCTCAGAGTATTTCTGCCAAGTATCGCCGCCGTCGGTGCTGCGATAGATTGGCAGCGACTGCTCCCGTCGGCTGAAGGTCGCCAGTAACTGTCCCCTTGCAGCGGCATAGTGTTGGAGTTGAATCACACGCGGATAGGCTGCGCCCGGCGCCTGTTCCATCGTGAAAAAGCCGATCTTCGAACTGAAGACGGTCGGTACCGGCATGCTCAGTTGTGCCGCCGGGTCAGCGGCGGACCCGCCAGCACCCGCGGGCGGTGCCGATGGAGCGGCTTGTTGCGCAAGTGCGCCGGCAAAGCCGAATATGCTGATGTTGCCGCAGACCAGACCCATGCTGAAGAACAATTTCATATCGCCATCTCCCCGCGGATCGAACCCTCGGCCAGCTCAGAGCGGCCCTCGTTGTGGGCGATTGAATTGCTACGGCCGCCTCAATGCGCTCTGGATGGCTGCTTGAGCAAGCGGGCGCATGGCCTCATAGCCTGCAGCGTTTGGATGAACCCCGTCCGCTGAATATTCCGGTTTCATGGCGCCATCGGTCGTCGCCAGTACCGACCAATAATCGATATAAGCAAGCCCGCGACTCGCAGCATATTCCCTGAGCCAGCCGTTTATGGCGCGAATCTGCGAAGCGGGCTCCAGACCCCGATGCCAGTAGAATTCCTTCGCCGGCGGAATCGAAGCCAATATCACCTTGATCTTGTTGGCGAGCGCGAGCTCGACCATACTTTTTATGTAGCCTTCGATTTCTCCAACTGTCTCGGGGCCGGTATTTTGCGCTACATCGTTGGTGCCAGCCATGATATGCACGATCGCCGGCATCAAAGCAACCACATCGGATCGGAAGCGGACCAGCATTTGCGGCGAAGTCTGCCCGGAAATACCGCGGCCAATATAAGTGGGGTTGTCCTTTATGAAAGGCTCACGGGCCCAACCCTCAGTTATCGAATCGCCCATGAAAACTATGCGCTTTGGCGCCGGACTGGCGAGCAGCGGCTGATTGGCATCGCGGTAGCGCCCTAAATAGGCCCAGTCACCATTTATGCCTTGCCCTACTGGAGGAGTAGCGGGCGCCGTCGACGCCGGCGTGGGCAGCTGTGCAAAAACAGGAAAGACGACTATAGCCAATGCCCACAGACCAACCGGCAAGCGCCTATGCATTTATTACTCCTCAGCGTTCCATGAGGGCGACCTGCAGCATCGCCCGCGCATAAGCCAGGTGATAGGCCCAGGCGGCGGCGTTGCCGGTGTTCAGGTCGCGATCTACATCAAGCCCACGCGCGTGTTCAGGATAAATCATGTACTTGTATTTGACCCTCACCAGCTCCTTCATCACCGCCAGCATGTTGTTGTCGCCATTGTCGGGATAAACCTCGGTGTAGCTCTGGCGCGGCGTGCGCAACCGAACATTGCGGTAATGTACAAGGCCGATGCGATCTTTTGAGCCGAACCAGTCGGCAACCGCCACTGGATCTTCGCCCAGCTCGCGCGTGACCCCACAATCAAAGATGATGCAGTTGGAAGATGAATCCACCAGTCCGATCAGCTTTTTCCAACCATCCAGGGTTGACATGATCTGCTGGCTGCCGCGCGAGATCGGCGCTGGCGGGTCGTTGGGATGAAGCGCCAGGCGCACGCGGCACTCCTCGGCCACCGGCACGACGGCCTTGAGGAAATATTCGCAATTGGCCCAGATCTCATCCTGCGTATGCACGCCCTCCTCGGGCAGCGGCGGCAGATCCTTGACCCGGTCGTAATAGAAGGATTCCACGCTGGCATCGCCGCGCCCTGGATCGGGCTCGTCGAAATAACCCTCCACGAGCCGGTGGGCATAGAAATTATATTCGACGATGGGAATGCCGGCGCTGGATGCCGCACGGATGGACTTCTTCACATCCTCGATCGCACGATCGCGGCCCGGACGCGCATAAATGATATCGCGCATGTATTCGGCGCCTGCGCCGGACCATGGCAGGCCGATATCGCCCACGGTCAACCCGTTGTCAGATAGGGTCTTGACCTTGGCTTTCAGGTTGTCGGCATCCCACGGAAAGCCGCCGCCGTTGAGAATGATGTGATTGAGCCCAAGCTGGGTGTAATGGCGAATGCCCGCAGGATTGATTGCATCGTCCACAATCGGTCCAAGGCAAAGATGCGGCGTGTCCGGGCCTTCTACCGGCATGCCATGACCAGCCCGCGGCCAGGCCGCAATTGCGGGCGCCGCCATTGCTGCACTCGTCGCTGCAAGAAAACCGCGGCGGCTAATTGCTGTCATGATTTTTCTCTCGTTGCCAGACACTCGTCGCAATGAGCGTGCCTGCTGCCCGAATCGCTTCGTTTGAAGTTGCGCAGAGAAGCTAGTGCTGCTGCCTCTGCTTGCGTTCAGCGAGGATCTCATTGAACTCGGCGCGGCTCATCTTTAGCTTATCCGGATGAGCGTCGATCCAAGCCGCGAGCGCATCATATTTTTTTGCCGTCCAGCCGCCCTCGAACTCCGCTCCGTTCTTTCCCGTGCTGTTGAGCTCGAAATTGAAGGCGTCCTGCAGATTGGTCATTTCAGCCGAGGCGATCGCGTCCGCTGCAAGGATAGCGGGTATGAAGATCACGCCGTCTCTGGTGGCCAACACCAGATCGCCGGGCAGAACGGTGGCGCGGCCGATGCGTATGGGGGCATTAATCGCCGTCAGCGTCATGTCCTTCCAGGCCGACGGATCATAGGCTCGGTATAGTCCGTTCAGATCGCCGATCTCGCGATTCTCTGCGGCATCGCGAATGCCGGAGTCGAACACGAATCCGACATGGGAATGCGCGGCGATGCCGCTGCCCAGATTGGAACCGATGAGCGTGCCCTCGACAATTTTGCCGAAGCCGTCGGCGACATAGACATCACCGATGCGCAATTCGTTAATTGGCCAGCTGTTATTGCCGCTCACCCGCTTTTCCTGCACGCCTTCGGCAGCGATAGCCCGCAGCATGTCAGGTCGGGAGGGCATGTATTGGGCGGTCAGTGCCCGTCCCGCGAATGATTTCTCCGGGTGCAGCATCTCGTAACCGCTATCGAACTGGCAGTTGTAGCCTTTGTCGCGCAAATAATCCCAGACATCCTCGATCGAAACATCCAATGCCCGCTGCAGCAGCGAATCTGGCAGCCTCGGGCGGCCGTCTGGGAAGCGCTCGCCCTTCCATTCAGAAGTGTAAAACATCATCTGGTTGCGGTTCATCTGGACTTGCGCTGTCGCTGGCGTCGCCATCGCCACGAACCCTAACAGCACAGCCGCCTTTAATATCATTTGCATGCGATTCTCCCACCCTAAGATATCGTTGTACGAAAACGCGCGCGACGCCAAGCGCGTGCAGCGACGATAAGAGCTTCGCCAAACACGCTCTCGATGTGTTACAGGTGATTTGCGTGTTCTGTCATTCCCAGGCACTTGGGTAACACTCTCCAGCATTTGCCGGGGACAGGCAAATGCCGTGGCGGCTTCTCGTTCGGCGCGGGGGTGGGTCCTCGAAATCGGCGGTCAGGCCGCTGCAGGTCGCCGGCTCAGCGATCACTCTCCCGATGATCGCGTTGCCGGCGGGTCCTGGGCGCACTCTTAGATGTTTGTGCTGACCGTAGCCGAGGGGCTGCTTTGTACGCCTGTAGCATTGACTGCCACGATCTGGAAATACCAACTGCCCGCGCTGAGGTTGTCGA
>JBEKUL010000178.1:0-4759 GCA_049515055.1 Steroidobacteraceae bacterium
CGCCCCGATTACAGCGTACATGACATACACGTGCGGCATGTCCGCCTCATGTAGCTTGTCTATCGTGCGCCGCGTCGCCGGGTGATAGCCGATCAGGGCCCCGAGCACGGATGCCAGGAGAAGGGTGCCTAGCGAACTCAGGATGAAGCGCGCATCCAGAAAACCCGCCCAGCCCAGTACCGCTTCCGGCGACGGGTGTGACCCATCGAAAAGGCCCGGAACTGCCGCGGCATTATCCGTCTGGAAATGCGCCATGGGACCTCAAACTCCTTTGTTATCCGCTTATTGAGGCCCGACGGGGCGCAGGCAGGTCTTCAACACCTCAGCGAGTTTCGCTGCAGAGGCGATCTCATCGAAGAAATCGCCAAGATAAGCGTCGGCCCGCTTGCGGTAGCCCTCCCCGAGCTGCGGCGTCTCATCGAGAATGGCGAGCAGGGAGGCGCGACGCGGCGCCAGGGCCGCAGCAACAGCCTGCGCCTGTTCATTGTGCGCGCAAAATCCGCGATAGCGCCGGACGCGCACATTCGGGACCTTGATGCCGACGGGGGGCACTGCGTAAGGCGCATCGACCAGGCCTGAAAGGTCGAAATCATAAGGCACGTTGATCAGACCGGTCGTCGCGCCCTTCGCGCCGATGAGCCTTGAATTGTGGCAGCAATTGTCTTCGCCAGCTTGGCTTGCGGTCATCGCCCAGTCCAGGTTGCTGATCATGTATTGAAAGAGAGCGAAGCGCGCGCCGGATTCCGGATCGATTTGAGAGGACGCTATGTGACTCGTGCCCCTAAGCCGCACCTGGCCATTGCGTTGCGCGACATCATCGATGTCCTCAATAAAGAAGCCATACCGAGTGATGATGGGGTGGGCGTTCTGGCTCGTATAATCGATCTTGGCGAGGCGGACATTGAAGCTTTCGGGTGTGAGCGCCTGGTACAGACGGTAGGCGGCATATTCCAGAAACACGTCCTGCTGATACTTGTCAAACGGCTGGCAGTGCGTCACCAACTTGAGCCGCTTCTGACCCTTAAAGAGCGATGCCGGGCCCGGCTTTGTGGTGAACTCCACGCGCAGGGGCGGAAAAGCGCAGGTCTCCTGCAGCTTCCGCGAGCTGCCGCGGGTGGATAGCTCGATTGGCAGCATTTCGGGCGCCGACCCTTGCACCTTGAGCACGCCGGGAACCGGCTTTGCCGCGTCGGCCCGCGATATACCGTTGATGGGCCCGCTGATGGTCAGATTGATCACGTCAACGCTGGCGAATAGCGGCTTGGGTGTATCAGCGCCGATGGCGGATTCGGTCCATGAAAGGACCAGAAACGCTGCGATGGCAAGTGTCGTTCCTGGAACCAGTCGCATCATTGTGCTCCCTGTTTCATTGGTGACTGCGATCTTACGACGGCATGCGGAATGAGCGTACCCTCAAAAATTTCCAGATAGGAAACCGTGCCGCCATAGACACGCGATATTCCGGTATCAATCAGGATCAGGCGCGCGTCGTAAAGCATTGCAATTCCCGATAGATGCGGGGTGTGGCCAATCACGATCCGATTGGCGCCATAGGCGGAAAGCAAATTATTCAATTGCTCTTCGACGGGTGGTTCGACCGAGGCTGTTGATGCCGCCGCTTCCGGCGATCCGGCGGATGAGCCGTCTGCCCCATGCGCGTTCGGAGTCGACAGGCCCCGATACCAGAGCGGTCCCAGCGGATCGTTGATGATCGATTGGGGATCGGTGGCTTTTGCCGCGAGTGCGGCATCGACCTGACGGTTGATCTCCGCGATCGGCAGATGGACATAAGCGGGACTGATACCACCATGTAAAAAGAGAGTGCCGTCGAGCAGGACGATGGTTGGATTGACGTCGATCCATCGGCCGATTTTGCCCTGAGGGTCCCAGGCGATCTGGCGCTCAATGCTGCCCAGCGGTGTGGCCTTGAACCACGCCTGCTTGATCGCATCGTCCGTCATCTGGGGATCGTGCTGGCGATAGCTCGCCTCGATGATGGCCTTGTTGGCTTCGTATACGTTTTCGCGCCGCGGGCCCGAATTTTTGTCGCTGTAAGCTGCGTAATCTTCAACGGACACATACCGCAGGTCGCCGGTCACGTTCATGGCCTCATGATTGCCGACAAGCGCAATGACCTGGCCGTGATCCCGCGGCGCCTCCTGCTGCAGCCGCATGAGGTCCTGGATAATCTGGAGTGATTCCGAACCGCGGTCGACGGCGTCACCGGTCTGGATCAAGACGGTGTCCCCCCCAATCCAGCGGCCCCCATCATTGACCAACTGAGCGGCGCGCATAATGTCACGCCAGGCCGTGAAATCGCCGTGCAGGTCGCCGACCGCAACGATTCGGTGCCAGGGCGCCGCGGCTATGGCCGGCGCAAACCCGGTCCAGGCCAGGATCGAGATCGCGACCCAAAAATAACGGCGCGTCCGAAGCCATCGCAAGCGCGATCTCCTTATGCGCTTTCGCGCTCTGTATGTTGTCGCACAGCGGGCCTTCGTGCAATTATTGCCCGCAACCGGGGTCGGTGGCCGAGGCTGAATCGCCGCGCTGTGCCTGCGTATTCACACGTTAAGAACGGAGCCCTATCGCCGATCATGCACAAAATCATGATCATCCGGCATGCGGAAAAACACCAGAGTGGCAGCCAGGGCCTTGGGGTCACTGAGGAAGGCCGCCCGTCTACCCATGAATTGACGGTTCGGGGCTGGCAGAGGGCTGCCGCGCTGGTCCAGTTCTTCGCGCCGGAAGGCGCGGCTCACAAGAGCCCAGCTATTGAGACGCCTCGGTCGATCTTCGCGTCGGACGCGACCAAACACAGCCCCAGTCTCAGGGCGATGCACACTGCCGGGCTGCTGGCCGCTAAACTCGACATCGCAGTCAATCATCATTATGCCGAGGGCGAGGAGGATGCGCTTGTGTCCGCCGTGCTCGGCGCCCCCTCGCCGGTCCTGATTGTGTGGCACCATGGCAGCATCTCAATGCTCGTCCGGAAAATCGCTGGCGAGCGGATTGGCTGTCCCGACCGCTGGCCCGACGACCGGTTTGACGAGGTGTGGATATTGGAGCGCGGCGGCGCGCATGGCGGCGCCTGGAGTTTTACCCAGGTTGCTCAGTGCTTGCTTCCTGATGACTGTCCCAATGTGGCTTAGTCCATCGGGACATTGTGTCCGGTCGAGCGGGCGCGAGCGGTTTTGAACTTCGGGTAGAGCGGCAGGATGCGTGCGGGAGGGTACCAGTCAATCGCGGTAAACAATCGCGATGTCAATCCATCGGATCAGATGGCCATCGCCTATCCCGACCTCACCTGCCTCTTGCGCAATGAGGTCATATCGGAGGCTTTCGCCGGGTTCGAAGACAGGGCATTGCGCTGGAAGGGCATCTATGTGTTCTTCGGACGGCTATCGCTGATCGCTGTGATGCTCGCTATGGTCAGTTTTGACTATCAGATCACTCTGAAAAGCATTTACGGCGCGCCGCCTTTCATGAACAGCGTTGCCGCGGCCTTCGTGGCCGCGGGCCTGTTCTCGCAGGCGTTTCTCGGGCTGACACACGCAAAAGACCGTTGGCTGGCGGCCCGTTTCGCGGCAGAAAGATTGCGCTGTTTCAAGTTTCAGCTTTTCACGGTTCTGGAGGAAGTGACGGACGCTGAAACCCTGGCGACCAGGGTCAAGCAACGCACCAGCGAGGGATTGGCCGCGCTGGAACAGGAACTGATGGGCGGCTCCTCCGCGATTCTGGAATTCTCCCCCTTTGACGTGCTCTTGCCACCCAAGAAGAAGCCGGCGCATGGCAGCACAAAGCTGTTAGAGGATGCGGCGTCCGTATACGAGATTCTGCGATTTACCGTGGAATCGCAGCATTTCGAAGAGCGTTTCCGCGCCCATGACAGCGAGACCAAATTTCCCTCGGCCGTAAGCGAAATCAGCTTCATGTCAGGCGCGGTGTTGGCATTTATCGGAATCCTGACAGCCCTTCTGCCGGCGGGATGGCATTTGTCGCGGGTCCTGACCGCACACGAGGTCGTCCAATGGGTGGATTTTCTGACTTGGATGCTGTTTGTATTGAGCGCCGTGGTCGCCATTCATGAGAGAGGCAGCGCGAGCCAGCAGAATGCCGAACGCTATGTGACCTATGGCCGTGAGGTTCGGCGCATCCGGACCTACGCGACCACCCACATGCCGGGAAGCTTTTTTGAAGCCGTGCGAGAAATGGAGCATCTGATGCTGCGGGAGATCCAGGACTTCTGCCGGGATGTGAAGCACTCCAATTATATATTTTAAGTGCCGCTGGGCTCGTTTATTCGATGGCCGGCGCTGGGAAATGAGTAAACCCAGGTCTAAGGGCATTGTGCTCACCCATACGCCGACCCTCCCCACGCATTGCCAGCCTCATTGCAGACGGCAAAGTCCGAACGCCCGTTGCTTTGCGCGGATATCGGTGAAATCGGAAATGGTCTTTTCGGTGAGTCGAAGTGAGGTGAAGTCGTTCACCGTCAGAAGTGAGCATCGGAAACCCTGGATCCCGATTGGACCCCGCTCTCGTTCTACTTTCCGCACATCTCGGGGGTGATTTCGCGCCAATTGTCGGCCGAGCGTGGTCAACCGGAAAATGCCGCGAGGCACGCCTGTGTCGTAATCATCCCTCGCGCCGTGGTTGCCCGGTTTGCCCGAATCGCCGATGCTGATGCAAGCTGCGGCACGCCGTGGCATCGGGGAGCCTTATGGCGGGCGAGATTTTCATCAGCTACCGGCGCGCG
>JBEKUL010000179.1:0-4726 GCA_049515055.1 Steroidobacteraceae bacterium
ATGACCGTCAATTTCATCGGCGTGACGGTCGTGATGTTCGCCATCCTGTTTGTCAATCAGGTCGGAGTCGTGCTGGCGCGCGCCGCCCAGCTGCAATACCAGAGCGGCTTCGTGCTCGAGCTGATTGGTCTGGGCGCGGCGCAGAACGTGGCTATCCTGTTGCCGATCGGCCTGCTGCTCGGGATCGTGCTCGCCTTCGGACGGCTCTATCACGACAGCGAGATGGTCGCGGCGCAGGCCTGCGGGGTGGGCGTGGCGCGCGTTGCGGCAGCCGTGTGGTTGCTGGCCCTGCCCGTGACCGCGCTGATCGCATTGCTCAATTTCGAACTCGCGCCGCGCGCTGCGGTGGCCGAGGTCGCGATGCGCGAAGAGGCTTTGCGCGCCGGCATCACTGCGCCTATTGCCCCCGGACGGTTTCGCAGCTTCGCCGGCGGGCGCGTCGTCGTATATGCACGCGACGCCGACCCGAACGGCGATCTGAGCGAGGTTTTCGTCAAGCGCAGCGACGGGCTCACGGTGGAGACCACGGTCGCGCGCCGGGCGCACTACAGCTTCTCGGGCGATGGGCAGAACGAGGCCATTACGCTCTACGATGGCCAGCGCCTGGAGGGCGTGCCCGGCAGCGATCATTACCGGATCATGCGTTTCGCTGAGCAATTGATTCCGATTCGCACGCCCGAGACCGAACGACGCGCGCCGCGGCTGGATGAGATGAGCACCGATGAGTTGCTCGCCAGCCGTGATCCGAAGTTACGCGCCGAGCTGCAATGGCGTCTGGGATTGCCGGTCATGACCCTAGTGCTCACGATACTGGCGGTGCCGATCGGCAGCTTGCGTCCGCGGGAGGGTCGCTACGCCCGTGTCTGGATCGCCGTGCTGGTATTCGCGCTCTATGCCAATCTGGCACTTGCGGGCCGCACCTGGCTCGAGCGCGGACAGATCGCCCCAGCGCTCGGGCTGTGGTGGGTGCACGGACTGTTTCTGCTCCTGGGCCTCGCCGCACTCGGCATGCCAATTATCCGCCGCCTCCTGCGCTGGCGCGTGCGCTCCCCGTGACGCTGCTCGATCGCTACATCGCCCGAACCTTGCTCTCGGCGGTCGCTCTGGTCATGGCGGTGCTGGTCATGCTCGGCATGCTGTTCGTATTCATCGGCGAGCAGAGCGATGTCGGCGTGGGCCACTACGCCATGCTCGACGCACTGATCTACTCCGCACTCTCGATGCCGCAGTTTGCGCTCGAGGCCTTTCCAGCCGGAGCGCTCGTGGGAGCGCTGCTGGGAATCGGCTTGCTTGCGCGCAGCCAGGAATTGACGGTCATGCGGGCCTCGGGCATGTCGAAGCTGCGCCTGAGCGCCTCGGCGCTGATCAGCGCAGGCCTTTTGATTGGCATATCGTTGCTCATGGGTGAGTTCCTCGCACAGCCGCTCGGACAGCTGGCCGATGAGCGCAAGGCCTTCGCCAAGTACTCGAACATCAGCTTCGCGGGCGCAGGTGGCGCGTGGCTGCGAGACGGCGACACGATACTCAATGTGCAGGGCCGCTCCAGTCTCGCGCAATTCGGCGGCATGCTGATCTTCGAGCTCACGGCCGAAAACCGCGTGGCGGCGGTGGGACGCGCGCAGCACGCCATCGCCGGCGGTCCTCAGACCTGGCTGCTGCAGGACTATTCCGAGTCGCGCTTCGTGAACGATTCGGTCAGCAGCCGGAGCGGCACGCAACGCTCGCTGCATACAGCGGCCGGCGCCGATCTGCTGCAGCTCTCGGTCAGCGACCCCGGCGAGCTGGCATTGCACGCGCTCTACCGCGCTATCGGTTATCTGCGCGCCAACGGGCTCGATGCGAAGCAGTACGTATTTGCATTCTGGGCACGTGTGGCACGTACTACGGGTATTCTCGCGGCCTTGTTGTTCGCGCTGCCGTTCGGCTTCGGTGTCTTGCGCTCCGCATCGCTGAGCGCGCGCACGACCCTCGGCCTTGCTCTCGGGATTCTGTATTTCTTTCTGCAGCGACTGGTCGAGAGCGGCACGCTGGTGTTCAATCTCAATCCGCTGGTGCTGGCCTGGGTACCCACGGCCTTGCTGGCC
The DNA here is from genome assembly GCA_049515055.1 of Steroidobacteraceae bacterium. Lineage (GTDB taxonomy): Bacteria > Pseudomonadota > Gammaproteobacteria > Steroidobacterales > Steroidobacteraceae > FEN-1191. The sequence goes on from JBEKUL010000179.1 coordinate 2,085, forward strand.
ATGGCCGCGCTATTGCTGATCTGGCGCGCTCGCTAGAGCACTCGGCGCCTTCAATGCCAGTCTTTGCTGCGCGCCGAGGCTTCCTCGTTGGCATCGAGCGGCTCGCCGCTGAGCCGTTCGTTCACCGCCTGTTGCAATGCTGCCGGTAGTGCGGCGCTGACGGTGCGCCGAGCCAGCGCTGCGGGTGCAGATTTGCCCGCATCGATAGCCACGAGGTTTGCGACGCGCCACTGCTGCTGCTCCTTGCAGGCCAGACCGCTGAGCGCGTGCCGGCCGCCGAGCTCGAACGTGCGGCAATAACTGCCGGACTTCGCGCGAAAGCTCAGGCCGATGTGCGCGGCTCCAGCTGGCGGCACCGTGCTGGACAACTCCTGGTTCAACGCGCGCTCCAGCGAGCCTCGGGCCACCATTGTGCCGCCGCGATATTCCAACGGCACGCCGAGCGAAAACACGTATTCGATCAGCAAACCCACGCACAGACCAATGCCCAGACTGGCCGCGATTACACCGCGGGTGGGAATGGACACGGGTCGTTGCTCCGCGCGCCGGGCACGCGCGGCGCGTGCTCGCGCCAGATCAATGATCTGCGCCGGGGCGGATGAGGAGGCAAGGGGTCGGAGGCTCGATCGGCGCCTTGAAGCCGACTCGTTCAGCACATCGCTGAATATGCCAAGCTGACGCTCGCGCAAAGCGCGCTCTCGCGCAACACGCCGCGCCAGAATGGCGTCGCGGGCGATGGCCTGTTCGACGCGCGTGCGCTCAGCGCCTTCGAGCTCATTGTTGACGTACGCGGTCAGCAGGTCTTCGGGAATATGCGTGCTCATATCGGCGGTGACTCAAAGTCCCCCTCGGGTATAGCGATAATCGGCGCCGCGTGGTCCGGCGGCAAGTCCCAAAATGAGTCGGTCGGTCAGGCAACGGTCGTTATGCGGCCGTCGCTGAGCCTGCATTAAACGAGCCTTCTCAAACACTTGTTAAAGGCTCTTATCTTCAATTCGACGCAGCAGGCTCAGGGCACCGCTCATGGACAAGCCGCCGGTACCCAAGCGCATCTATCCTGACACACGGAGAGTTGCATTGAGATTCACCGGCAAGAGCGCGATTGTTACGGGAGGCGCCAGCGGTATCGGCCGGGGGTTGGCGTTGGCGTTTGCGCGCGAGGGTGCTGCGGTAGCCGTCGCGGATCTGGATGCAGCCGCGGCCGATGCGGTGGTCACCGAGGTTCAGGGCGCAGGTGGGCGCGCGCTTGCCGTGAGGATGGATGTGACCGACGAGCGCGCGGTCGAGGCGGGAGTCGCTGCCGTCGTGGACAGGTTCGGTGGCGTCGATATTCTGGTGAGTAACGCCGGCATCCAAATTGTCCATCCCGTCGAATCCTTTCCGCTCGCCGATTGGAAAAGGATGCTCGCGGTTCACCTGGACGGCGCATTCCTCACTACCAGGGCGTGCCTTAAGTATATGTACGCCGCCGCCTCGGGCTCGATCGTTTACATCGGTTCGGTACATTCAAAGGAGGCATCGGCGCTCAAGGCCGCGTACGTGACAGCGAAGCACGGCCTGCTGGGCCTCGCGCGGGTGGTCGCCAAGGAGGGCGCCAGGCACAACGTGCGCGCCAATGTGGTATGCCCGGGATACGTGCGAACGTCGCTGGTCGAAAAGCAGATCCCCGAACAAGCCAGGCAGCTCGGTATCAGTGAGGCCGACGTCAAAAACCTCATGCTCAAGGGTACCCTCGACGGGCAATTCACCCGCGTCGAGGACGTCGCCGAGGCAGTGCTCTATTTCGCCGGCGCCACCACCAATGCGTTGACGGGCCAGTCGTTAATAGTCAGCCACGGTTGGTTCCTGGAATGAGGCGGACCTGCGACAGCTGGCCAGGCCGACACCGGTCTTAAGCGCACTGTCAGATGCTGGCGCTGACCGTAGCCGAGGGGCTGCTTTGTACGCCTGTAGCATTGACTGCCACGATCTGGAAATACCAACTGCCCGCGCTGAGGTTGTCGACCACGTAGGTCAGCATGCCGACGGTGTTGATATCGATCGTTTGCGTCATCGAGGTCGCACTCGTACCGTAGTAGATGATATATCCGGTGAGATTGGTCAGCGCGCTGCCATTGGTATTCTCGGTCGGAGCGGTCCATGACAGCGTGACGTTGGTGGGGGATGTTGCGCCGCCTGAGGAGCCGGAGCCGCTTGTGGCACCGCTCGATGAGCTACCAGAACCCGAGGCTACGGGTGTGGAGGTCACGGGAGTTTTGGCCACAGGAGTGGCGGCCACGGGAGTAGAGGCGATCGGGGTACTGCTTACGCTGTTGGTTGGAGGGGTGCCTGCGCTCGGCGGCGGAGTCACTGCCGCGGCGTCACTCGCATCACCGGCGGAACCAGCGCTCTGCGTTGAGCCTCCGCATCCGGCCAGCAGGACCACCGAGATGAGCATCGAGCCCAGAATCTGGGCCATGAGCTTCCAACGTCGTTCGATCTTCATGTGCATTCGCCTCGCTAAATGGCTAAAAGCCGTAAAAGCGCTCTGGCGATTGCGTATCGATAGGAGAGAAGCGGACTGACGGTGGCGTCACGAAGCCCACGCGTCGCGGCGAAGCCGGCAACCCCGCTATCTCATGTCCCTATCGGAACCAAGACCG
>JBEKUL010000180.1:0-4629 GCA_049515055.1 Steroidobacteraceae bacterium
TGAAGCGTGTTGTGCTCGGACGCGTGCACACTGGAGTGCCGTATTTTATAAGAGATCTCGCGCGTCATAGCGTGATTTGGCGGCGAAATCGCTGTTTTCCTGACGGGCGGCACTTCTCACCACCCCAGTTAAGGTGACCTCGCGTCGAGTTATCGAGGTAGATCTTTTGTGATCGAGAGATTGAGACAACTGGTCCGCTACGATATCGAGACAAATTCGAGGCGCGCTTTTCCGACGCTCTGGGTACGTGCGCAATATGCCCGTGCGTTAGGCAGCTTGAACATAAAATCGATTCGTAAGCGTTCGCCAAAGTCATCTTCCCAGAGGCGGCGCACAGAGGTAAGCATAGCGTCCGCCTAAGAATAAGATAACGCTTATGAACGTGAACGAGAAACGCCATCGCAGGCGACACTCAGTGATTTTTAAGTCCGAGGCAGTAATGGCGTGCCAGGTTCCCGGGGCATCGGTGTCTGGGGTAGCGCTGGAGCGGCAGCTCAATGCGAATGTGCTGCGACGCTGGATTAAAGAGGCGCAGCGCAAGGGCGCGCTGGTGAAGAGCGAGGCAATCTCGTCACAGGAGAAGGTCGCGGCGTTTGTGCCGGTGAGGATTACGGGGTCGAAGCCGAGCGGAGAGGCGCAGCGCCCGATCCGAGTGCAGGTGCGAAAGAGAGGCCTGCGGGTCACGATCGAGTGGCCGACGACGGTGTCAGGATCCTGTGCGGCGTGGCTGCGGGAGCTGCTGGATTGATCCGGATCGAGGAGGTCTGGATGGCAGTGACACCACTGGACATGCGAGCAGGAACCGACACGGCATTGGCGCGCGTGATCCACGTGTTTGGCTATGCTCGAGCTCATCATGCTTACTTGTTTGCCAACAAGCGGTCGAATCGGATGAAGGTGCTGGTGCACGATGGCTTCGGAGTATGGCTGTGCGCGCGTCGTTTGCATAAAGGCCGCTTTGTCTGGGGACAGAGTCATCTGGGCACGACACTCACCCTGACGGTGGAGCAACTGGACGCGTTGGTGCTGGGCCTGCCGTGGCATCAGATCGCAGACTTGAGGACGATACGCGTGATCTAGGATGATCATAAAATAGCTTTAAAACAAGCACTTTTGTGATCCAACGGCGAGCGCGTGAGGTATAATACTCGCCAATGGAGAAGCTCGACGTCGCGGCGATGAGCGTTGAGGAGCTAAGACAGCTCACGGCCTCGCTGCTCACTGCGGTGGAGCAGAAAGACAAAGAGATCCACTGGAAGGATCTGAAGATCTCGCAGCTCACCCATGAGATGGCGATCTTGAAGCGCTGGCGCTTTGGACGCGCGAGCGAGGAGTTCCACGGGCAGCAGCGCAGTTTGCTCGAGGAGTCCATCGAGGAGGATCTGGGGGCGATCGAGATCGAGCTGGATCAACAGCGCGAACCTGCCCTGCCCAAAAAGATACCGGTCCGCGCCCACCTGCCACTGGATCTGCCGCGGGTGCAGATCCAGCATGAGCCGGACAACACGGTGTGCGAGTGCGGCTGCCAGATGAGGCGCATCGGAGAGGATGTCGCCGAGAAACTCGACTACGTGCCCGGGACGTTCCAGGTGGAGCGGCATGTGCGCGGTAAGTGGGTCTGCGCAGGGTGTGAAAAGATCGTGCAGGCGCCGGTGCCACCCCATGTGATCAATAAGGGCATCCCCACGGCGGGCCTGCTGGCGCAGATCCTAGTGGCCAAATACGCCTAATGCCGATTTCGGCATTAGGCGTAGTATGCCGCGCTCCGGACTATGCGGTAAAACCGTCTACGACGCGCCATATACCGGGCATTTACAAGACTTTTACCGGGATTGAGTTCGGCATAGTCTGTCGGTGAGGAACTGGAGGGCGGGACTCGTCCTGTTTGTCCGATGCGCTGGCAGAGAACGATATCGCTGAGTTCGGTGGAGGGACCGCTAAGCGCGGTGCTGGAGTCGTATGCAAGCGCGCTCAACGACGAACGGTTCTCGCACGAGACCTTCCTGTACAAGACCTGGTTCGTCATTTGCTTCAGTCGCTGGCTTCACCGGCACGACATTGGCCTGAAGGACGTCACTCGACGCGCCGGCGAGCGATTTCTGCGCGACTGGTCGCCTCGCAGACCCGGTGCTCCCGCGGCACTCACGCACTTCCTAGCATGGATGCACAGCGAAGGGATCATAGCATCGCAGGCGCTTCGGGTTCGTGAGACTTCAGAGTTGGACGCTCTGATAGAAGAGTATTCCTCGTATTTGCTGGCCGATAGAGGATTGGCATCAACCAGTACTGCTGTATACGTCGCGTACGCGCGGCGATTTCTCGAACGAACCCGCGCGATTGGGCGGCGCGCCTTGAAGGCGATTACCGCGTCTGACATTCGTGCCTTCGTTACTGATGAAGCCAGGAGATATAGAACGTCCAAAGCCGCGAGCCTCCTGGCAGTCACTGTTCGCTCCTTCCTTCGCTTCGCTCACTATCGTGGATATATCGATCGCTCACTGGTCGCCGCGGTACCCGCCGTGGCTCAGTGGTCCATGGCATCTATTCCGCGAGCTTTGCCGGCGAAGGCCGTTCGCAGGGTCATGGCCGAGAGTAAGTGCCGGCACACGCCCTGCGGGCTTCGCGATCGGGCGATTCTGCTGCTCCTGTCGCGTCTGGGCCTGCGTGCTCGGGAGGTGATGCTGCTTTCCTTGGACGACATTGACTGGTCCAACGCTTGCATCTACGTCTGTGGTAAAGGCCGACGAGAACGACCCTTGCCCTTGCCGCGCGATGTGGGCGCGGCCATTGCTCGGTATCTGCGCGAGGGACGCCCGATTTCATCGTGCCGACGCGTATTCCTGCGCGATCGAGCGCCTTGGCGCGGGCTGAACCGCTCGTGCTCCATATCTGCGATCGTCCTTCGCGCGCTTGGGCGAACTGCAGTTCAGTCTGCCAGCCACGGCGCCCATCAGTTTCGACATGCGCTGGCCACCGGCATGCTGCACCGAGGTGCATCATTGACCGAGATCAGCCAGGTGTTGCGGCACCGCGATCCGAACACCACCCGCCTTTATGCCAAGGTCGATCTGGATTCGCTTCGCGCCGTGGCGCTGCCATGGCCTGGAAGACCCCTATGACGAGTTTGCGGTCATCGCTCAGCGCCTACCTCGCGATGCGTCGAGCGCTCGGGTTTAAGCTGCAGCGCTACGAGGCGCATCTGCTGGATTTCGTGGCGTACATGGAGAGGCATCGCACCCGCCGGATCACCGGGAAGCGGATTGTGGATTGGGTACAGGAGAACCCCTCGATAGAGCCCTGCTACCAGGGGTTGCGATTCGGCGCCGTGCGAGGATTTGCTGTCTACCACGAGACTGTGGATCCTCGAACCGAGGTGCCTCCGACGGATTTGATGCCCCGCACACGCGGCCGCAATCGCTTCTATCTGTACTCCGACGCAGAGATCCAGCGCCTGCTGGCTGAGACGCTGAAGCACCGAGTGGGGGCGACCAGCATCTCTCGATGGGTGCGCTACACGCTGTACGGTTTGCTCAGCGTCACCGGACTGCGTATCGGGGAGGCGTTACGGCTTGACGTGAACGACGTCGACATGGAACGCGGGATTCTTCACATCCGGGATTCCAAGTTCAGGAAGTCGCGGCTCGTGCCGATTCACTCATCGACAACGAAGGCGCTCAAGAACTACCTGCGACGACGGGATAAGTATTTCAACGGTCGCGGCATCGAGCCCTTGTTTGTGTCGCGGCATGGAACTCGGCTCAGCCACAACGATGCGTGGAAGTCTCTCGTTCGTCTGTCCAGGAAGATCGGGTTGCGTGGACCGACGGATCGCCGAGGCCCGAGACTGCACGATTTTCGCCATCGCGCCGCTACACAGGTTCTGCTCCAGTGCTATCGATCGGGCGCGGATCCCGAGCGGCGTTTGCCTGCGCTGTCCACGTATTTGGGCCATTCCGATCTGCGCCACACGTATTGGTACCTGCACCAGCATCCCGCGCTCATGAAGGGCGCGGTTCGACGCTTGGAGCATGGTTGGGGACGGGAGCGATGAAGCCGCTGGAACCGAGCTTTGCGGTGCTACTACAGCGGTTCTTTACGCAGCGCTTGATGCAGCAGAAGAAGGTCAGTTCACATACCCTGTGTTCCTACCGCGATACGTTCCGACTATTCCTGCGGTTTGCGACCAGGACGCTTCGAACGACACCAGAGCAGTTGGACATTGAGCAACTCGACGCGCCGCTGATCACCGCCTTCTTGAACGATCTGGAGAGCAGCCGGGGCGTGAGCGCACGCACGCGTAACCTGCGGCTCACTGCCATTCGATCGTTCTTTCGATTTTCCTCCTACGAGCTGCCGAGCCGGAGTGCGCAGATTCAGCGTGTCATGGCCACACCGGTGAAGCGCTACACCCGGCGGCTTGTCGGATATTTAAGTCGGCTGGAGGTTGATGCGCTTCTGGCTGCCCCGGACAAGACTACGTGGACGGGACGGCGAGACCACGCGCTGATCCTACTGACCGTCCAGACCGGGCTGCGTCTCGCCGAAGTCACCAGTCTCACGCGGCAGAACCTGACGCTCGGCAAAGCCGCGTATTTGCAAGTAGTCGGCAAAGGCCGTAAAGAGCGAGCA
>JBEKUL010000181.1:0-4795 GCA_049515055.1 Steroidobacteraceae bacterium
GGGTCAAGTTGCTGCCATCGATCCTGTCCAACGCTTTCGCCATGTGCAGCATCGACGGCAAGTGAATGTCCCTGAGGATTCATTTATGAACGCCTCGCCGGGCGAAGATCTCGCGCGCGAAACCAGGACCTTATTGGCTAGGGTGTCCCGGAACTCAGAGCGCGTAATATTACCCATCAACGACAGCGCCCTGAAGAAAGACCCACCGAGTCCAGCCTTTTATTGCGTCCATCCGGTGTCTGGCGCCGCCGGCTCGGAATATGCCTCTTTGGCACGACGCCTTGATCCGGCAGTGCGGTTTTACGAGATCCAAGCACCACCGATTAAGATGCAGGACCCCGAGTTCGGTACTTCGGTCGCGTCAATCGCCGACTACTATATCGATGTCTTGATCGATTTTCAGAAAAGCGGCCCATTGCTCCTGGGCGGGTACTCCGCGGGGGCGATCATTGCGCTGGAGATTGCCCATAAATTGAGCCTTCTTGGACGTGAAGTGGGCCTCCTTGTCATCGTCGACGAAGCGCCGCCCCAAACTACCTTCCCGGCCCTCCGGCCCTGGAACCCGCCATATCTATTGGAATTGGCTCGCAATCTGCCGGGGTGGATTCTGCATGCAGACGTGCTGAAAAAAGGGGCCTTTCATTCATTTGGTCGGCGGGTCTCAAATAAGGTGATTGCCTTCGGCAAGGCGGCAATGGGCCTCAAACGCGACCAGAGAGTGGGCGGCGGATACGCATTGGATCGCATTTTGAATCTCTCTCGTTACCCACTCGCCCAAAAGCTGTTCATTTATCGGCTCTACGCCGCAGTAGTCGGATACGTTCCCGAAAAATATACGGGCGCCGTCGTGGTGTATGAGGCGGGTATCAAGCCGTTGCTTCATTTACCTCAAGTGGGGCGTAAATGGCGCGAGATCGCCCCACGGGCAGAAATTGTTAGCATTACCGGAATGCACACGGACATGCTGCGAGACCCCTGCGTCGATGAACTCGCGAAGGATATGCGGAAGCGGATCGCTAAGTTTTTACTCGGTGAGTGTGATAGAGGCAGCTCGGCCAGAATGGATTAGATCCTGTGACTATGGCTACCCGTCGAGTCCCGCCAGGACCGACCGACGCGTATGACACGAGCCAGGTCCTCTTGAGTTGGATGGCTGACCAATTCCAGCGATTTGGCAGCATCTACAGACCGTCGATCTACGGTGTCACCGTTTATGGTAACGGACGCGACACTATCATGAACCCGGAGTTCAAGACGCCAGTACACCGGTGATACGCGGGTCAGTCGGAACGCTGGCCCAGGTGAGTTCAACCGGACAGATGACGTGAGAATCCTCCTTTTCAGCACGCACTTCCCCAGGCCAAATAACCCCACTATTGCGACGTGGGCACTGTCGCAGATCTCGGCGCTTCGGGATGCCGGCAACGAAGTAAAAGTGGTATCCCCCATAGCCGCGATTCCCGGATTCATTTCAATGATCCTACGGCGCGGGACATCCTCCGAATGCCCAGCTCGCCATAATTGGCGAGGAATAGAGACTGAATACGTGCGTTGGCCAGTGTATCCGGTCGGGCCGCTCGCGCGGTGGCAACGAGATCGACCGGATCTAAACGTCAAGCTTGCATGGACGCTGTGCTCGAGAAAGTTCATATCGATGGCGAGGCACGTCTCACCGGACATCATTTCCGCGCACATTGGGTCCTTGGGCGGCTTCGTTGCCGCAAAAGTGGCGCGCGAACTTAAGGCTCCTTTCTTTATCACAGAGCACAATTTCTGGGATATCGAGTCATGTGCCACGAACATCCATAGAAAGCGCCACTACCAGGAGGCGATCAAGGGGATAAGTGGATGGATCGCGGTCTCGGATCGACTGCACAAGCGCATGAAGGCCATTTTCCCGGACGCACCAGTGATTACAGTCCATAACGGCGCCGAGACGATCCCAAACGCGCTGAAGGAGAATCCGAGGCCAACCTGGCTGGTGGACCGCCAAGTCGTGCTGTGCGCAGCGTTCTTCTACAAGATAAAGATGGTGCCACTACTTATACAGGCCTTTGACAGCGTAGCGGAACGATATCCCGATGCCCGGTTGCTCGTTATCGGCGACGGCGATGATAAGCCGGCCGTGCTGGCCGCATTAGACTCGGCCATTCATCGGTCACAGATCATTTTGCTCGGACAGTTAGCGCACCGCGAAGTTCTTCAATACATGGTGTGGTGCGATATCTTCGCAAATATCGGAATAAGAGAGCCGTTCGCAACCGTCTTTTTGGAAGCAATGATGGCAAGTAAGCCAATAATCTATGCGTCGGACGGCGGAATTACAGACGTGGTTACTACGGGAATTCACGGACTTGAGGTCCATCCGAATGACCAGGGAAGCGCAGCCGATGCTTTGAGCGAGCTGCTGAGCGATGTCTCACTTCGGCATCGACTCGGCGCGCAGGCGCGACGACTTGCAGAGACAGAACTGACATGCGCGGAAAATGCCAGGCACATGTTAGGTTTGTTTGAGGAGACGTGTCGCTCGTGGAGGAACGCGCATTGATTGGAATTCTGATCGGTGGTCGGCGTTCTCAAAAAATACTTTCCTTCACATTAATGACATCATCCGGTTGAACCGGATCGCTCAACTTCGCGTGCGTGATTACATACTTACCGTCCTTGCCGGCGCGCTTAACTTCGACGCGCCGCTCACTACCGCGTGTTGTCACACCACCGGCGCGAGCAATCGCCTGAATAACTGTCATGCCGGACTCGAGACGATACATATCCGGTTTGGTCACTTCGCCATAGATATAGAACTGCTGGGCCCGAGGGACGTAGAGCGAGTCACCACTATGAACAGGCTGCATCGGTATGGTGCCTGCGCCGTTGGCGAGACCTTTGAGATTGATGGGGAAACGATTGACCGCGCCGCCCGCGTCGGTACGAAGAATAAAGACCACGTCAGCACCGACCTCAGTGACACCACCGGCCTGCGCCAGCAGATCGAATACGCTGGTGTTAGAGTCGATCGGATAGCGTCCAGGCTGATGCACTTCACCTAGCACGGACACGAGCTGGCTGCGCGCCTGTACGATCGTCAACGTAACGTGCGGATCGACCAGAAACTGCCCGTCCCGCAGTGCCTTTTCGACACGTTGGCCAGCGTCCACCGAAGACAGCCCTGCCACTTGCACCTTACCGGCCAACGGTATGCTGATCGTGCCGTCATCTGCTACCGAAATGGTAGTTTTCATATCCGGCTGACCGTACACTTCCATGCTCACGGTATCACCGGGGCCGAGCGCGGCGAGATAGCGCTTGTCGGTCGGCGGTGTATCGGCCGCCCAGCCCAAAGCTGTCCGACCCAGCAACAGCAGAAAAATCAAACTCCATGCGTTACGCCGCCATGGCGCGGAACTTGTCATAACTCGGGAATTCATAACCCCACGTTTGCAGATCGGCAAGCCACCAAATCCGCACAGCTGCATCCTGAATGCCTCGTATATATAGTGTACCCCTTGCGATGCCCGGGCCGCGACCACTCCCCCATCGATTGACAAACGGCTGGCGTCAGAGAGAAAAAGTCCTACAGCATATCCTGCGCCCTGAGCGCGTACCTTGGCCCGCATTCCACAGGCCGTGCCGGATCCAGGTTAGCCAAGAACAATTCATCCAAGTCGAGACTGGCCTTCGCCTTCACTTCAAGCTACCACGTCGTTGAACAACAGCACGAACAAGTCGAGCTCTGACGGCAAGACCGATATCGGCCCTGGCGGACCTATGACCCGACACGGCGCTAGCGTGGGTATCGGCATTCACGTTAGGGCGATTCCGTGCCGCCGTCGATTGAGCTGGATCGTCGTGCTAGCCGCCGCATGCCCGGCTTTAAGCTGGGCACAGCTCCATGACACGCCCTACGCCGATGCGTCGTATCAGTATGACTCGAACGTCTTCTACGCCTCGCGCGCACTGACCGAGCCGATCGGAAAAAGCGGTCCGACCTATTCAGATAATTTGCTTTTTTCGCGCGCTGGAATCGGGGCGACTTATGATTCGGGCTTGAGCGACTTTTACGCGAATCTCGAGGCGCGCCGTTTCGACTATGATCATTTCAGCGCACTGGACCACAATGAATACCTGCTAAATGGCGGCCTGAAGTGGATACTTTTCAGTTTGCTCGATGGCACGCTGGACTACCGGCGAGAGCGCAGCGCGGTGTCGTACCTGGACTTCACCGCGACTCAGCTGTATCTGCAATTGCAGAGTACCAGCACCGCCAGCGTCAATCTGCAATTTATGCCCGATTGGCGGCTAGAGAGTCAGGGGAAGATCTATGATCTGGATTCACCGCGACCGGGATTACCGAATCTGAGCCTGCGTGAAGAATCCATCGATGAAGGATTGCGCTTTGTCGGTCTATCGAGACTGTCCGCGGGAATCGACGCTATATACCTGGACGGACATTTCAACGGCGACGAATTCGTCTTAACGCCGCGCTACCGTCAAACCACCGGACAGTTTTTCGGGTGTTACCGGTCTACTGGCGTACGAGCGTGCCCTGACTGCTAAGACGACCATTGATGTTAAATTGAGTCGCGAGATAAACAGCTATGTGACTTATGGGAGTTCAGAGCTGGATACCAGTGCTGCCCTGCGAGCGACCTGGCAGGCAACCAGGACCATCACGGTTGTCGCGGGTTATCAGTGGATTCACAGTAATTTCCCTGGATCGAATCTGGTGGATTTGGGGTCTCTCGAAAGGGTCGACACGTATCAGCTCTCGAATCTATCGGTTAAGTATCAGGTG
>JBEKUL010000182.1:0-4469 GCA_049515055.1 Steroidobacteraceae bacterium
CAGTTCAAAGGCGGTACGAAGGTGTCCGTAGTGGATCGGATCGAAGGTGCCCCCGAACAGGCCTATGGGTTTTGCCATCTGGCACAAGTGTGGTGGGCGCCGCAGCGCCGCGCAAGCCGACCCCCTAGGGCGCGCGCAGCCAGGGCAGCGGGCGCAGTCCGCACAGTTCCACGGCCAGCAACGCGAGCTCGTCCCAGACATCACCGCTGGTGATGCCCTTGGCCATGCGATCGGCGCGAGCGGCCCGAGCGCTCAGCCGTGCGAATGACAGCTGCGGCGCGGTGCGGCCTGCGGGGCCAGGCCCGTTGGCCTGCATACCATGCAACGTGCGCACCAGGCTCCAGAGCACCAGCGGCGCCTCGGTGCCTTCGGCCTGCAGACCCGCCAGGATTCGCAGCGAGCGCCCCGCCTCCACGGCGCGCACCGCCTCGCTGAGCTGGAATACGTCAAATCGCGTGCTGTCGGCACTACTGGTCGCGACCTCGGCCACGCCCACCAGCGCCCCCGGGGACAAGAGCAACGCCAGTTTGTCGATTTCCTGTTGTGCCGCCAGCAGGTTGCCTTCACTGCGCTCGGCGAGCAGTTCAATGGCCTCGGGGTGCGCGCGCAACCCAGCGGCTCGAAAGCGCATGTCCAGCCACTGCGGCAATTGCGCGCGCCCGATCGGCCAGAGCGGCAGCCACGCGCCGCGCGTCTGCAGTGCTCGCACCCACTGCGCGCCTTGTGTATCGCGCTCGAGCTTGTCGGTGATCACGAGCAGCAACAGCTCATCACCGGCGGCAGCAATCAACCGCAATAGCGCCGCAGCCCCGCTCACGCCCGGCTTACCCGTGGGCATGCGGATCTCAATCACACGGCGATTACTAAACAGCGACAGCGACTGCGCCGACTGGAGCGCCTGATCCCAGACGCTGCTGGCGCGCTCGATGAAGAAAACCTCGCGTTCACCGTAGCCCGCGGCACGAGCGCGCGCACGAATCTGATCGCTGGCCTCTGCGACCCGCAGCGGCTCATCACCGCAGATCAGATAGGCCGGCAACAGCCGCTGTGCCAGCTGCGCCGGCAGCTCATCCAGACTCAGTTTCATGGGTTGTGCTCCTGCACGGCGGTATCTTAAGCTGATTGAATAGAGCCGAGCGGGGGAGCCCATGCCGACGTTGTTCGAGCGCATCATTCAGGGCGAGCTGCCCGCGAGCATCATCTTCAAGGACGAGCGCGTCACGGCTTTCCGCGACATCCATCCGCGTGCCCCGACGCACGTGCTGATCGTGCCGAATAAGCCGATTCCTACCGCCAACGACGCGAGCGCCGCAGACGAGGCGCTGCTCGGTCACATGTTTCTGGTCGCCGCTCAGATTGCCGCCCAGGAGGGCATCGCGAAAAGCGGCTATCGCCTGATCGTCAACTGCAACGCGGATGGTGGGCAGGAGGTCTATCACCTGCACATTCACCTGCTTGGCGGCAGGCCGCTCGGGCCGATGGTTCAGATTTGAAGCGCGCTGGCGCGCGCCGCCCAGGCAGGTCCGGTGCGCGAGCCGCACCTGCCCTGCCCCGCAAAAGCGCCGGCACTGCCAATAGCGCCAAAGGCGCCAGCAGCGCGCTGTATGCGCCCATCCGGCCCTACCAGCGCGCGTACCTGCGCGTATCTGCATTGCACGAACTCTACTACGAGCAAAGCGGTCAACCGGGCGGCAAGCCCGCCCTATTCCTGCACGGTGGACCCGGCGGCGGCACAACGCCCGATATGCGCCGTTTTTTTGACCCAAAGCGCTATCGCATCGTGCTGTTTGATCAGCGCGGCTGCGGTGCCAGCCGCCCGCACGCCGAGCTGCGCGAGAACACGACCTGGGATCTCGTGAGTGATATCGAGCGCCTGCGCAGCCATCTGGGCATCGAGCGCTGGCTCGTGTTCGGTGGCTCCTGGGGCTCCACGCTTGCTCTGGCTTATGCGCAGCGCCACCCCGAGCGCGTCACCGAGCTCGTGCTGCGCGGCATTTTCCTGTTGCGTCGCTCCGAACTCGCATGGTTCTACCAGGATCCGCTCGGCGCAGCTTCGATCTTTCCTGATCTGTGGGAGCAGTTTGTCGCGCCGATTCCGCAGTCCGAACGCACCGACATGATGCAGGCCTACTATCGGCGACTGACCTCGCAGGACATGCCGATCCGGATCGCGGCCGCGCGCGCCTGGTCGGCCTGGGAGGGCGCCACGAGTTTTCTGCGCATGAATCCGCTGTACGTCGCAAAATTCGAAGACCCCGCTTACGCCAGCGCCTTTGCCCGCATCGAAGCGCACTATTTCGTACACGGCGGCTTTCTCGAGCACGAGAATCAATTATTGCGCGACGTCGCGCGCATCCGCGCGATCCCGGCGGTCATCGTGCAGGGTCGTTACGACATCGTCTGTCCGCTGCGCAGCGCCTGGGACCTGCATCGGGCGTGGCCCGAGGCGCAGCTGCGCATCGTGCCCGATGCCGGCCACTCGGCCTTCGAGGCCGGCATTGCCCGCGAGCTGGTCGCCGCGACGGACCGCTTCGCCCGCCGCCGGCGCGCCGAGCGCCCTTAGTGCCGCAGCGCGCCGGTGAGGCGCGCATGCGCATCGATGATGCCGCAGCGCTGCAGCCAGGAGCGCGAGTCCTGCGCATCCTGCTCGAACCAAGCCACGGCCGCGCCCAGACGAAAACTGTAGCCCCACGCGTCCATATCGATGCACAGCCGCTCGTGTCCGACGCACTCGAGGGCGTCGGCCAGCAGCAATTGCAGATAGCACACGGCGCTCTCCTCGGCATCATCGCCGCCGGCATCGCGATCGAGCGCCACCCGTCGCTGCGGGCTCATGCATATAAAATGCGCGGCCTCATGCAGGATCGAGTGCAGTGGCGTATCCGCGCGCGCGAATAGCGTGTTGCCGCGCAGCCCGGCCTCGCTGCCGCCCCAGTAGGAGCCGGGGATCGGCTCATGCGCGCGCAGCACCTGCAGCGCCACGCCGTAGCCGGCCAGCAGTTGCGCCACGCCGCCGCGATCGACGGTGCCGAGCAGCAGCATGTACGGGCTGCTACAGGCTCGCCAGACGCCGCATGACGACCGTGACCAGATCATGCGCCAGGGCCGCGCTCAATATCTTGCGTTCACGCTCCTTCGCCAGCAGAGCGCTTTCGCTGAAGGTGTAGTCGCGCACCAGCACGTGCTCCTCGGCGGCAATGAGCTCGCGACCGTTCGAGCGCACCGCAAAGCGCAGGGCGTAACTGAGCTCGTATTCGTTCGGGACATCGAGTGCCGAGACGCTCAGCACGCGCTCGTTGGTCGAGTCAGTCAGCACCTCTATCACCGCCGCGGAATCGTCGTGTCCGTCCTCATCGATACGTATGCCGTCGGCCAGCAGTGCCTTGCGCAGTCCGAAGTAGAAGTCCGATTCGGTGTCGCTGGTCTCGATGCGCACCACCGGAATGGAATGCGGCACGCTGGTGCTGCCCTGCAGCCGAAAGCCGCAGCCCGCAAGCGTCATGCTCAGCAGCACCGTCAGCGCCGCACAGCCGCTCTGCCGATAGCACGTCATACCACGAGATTCACGAGCTTATCGGGCACGTATATGACATTGCGCACGGTCTTGTCGCCGACGAAGCGGCGCACTGCCGGGTCAGCCAGTGCCGCGTCCACCGCCAGTTCGCGCTCGGCGCCTGCGGGCAGTTGCAGGCGGGCGCGCAACTTGCCGTTGACCTGAACAACTATTTCAACCATGGCTTGCGCAAGGGCCTGCGCGTCGGGCTGCGGCCAGGGCTCATCGATGATGGCGCGCTCGCGCCCGAGTGCGAACCAGAGGCTGTGGCAGATATGCGGCACGATCGGGGAGAGCATCAGCACTGCGATCTCGAGCGCCTCCTGGCGCACGGCGCGGGCCTGCTCAGAGCGCTCCGCGTACCGCCCCACGCTGTTGAGCAACTCCATGACCGCAGCGATGGCGGTGTTGAAGGTGCGGCGGCGGCCGATGTCCGCGCTGACTTTGGCGAGCGTCTGGTGCGAGGCACGCCGCAACGCGCGCGCCGGCTCGCTCAGCGAGAGCTCGTCGCTGCGGCCGCGCAGCTCGATGCGCTCGGCGAGGCCTTCGCCGACGTGATCATGCACCGCCTTCCAGAGCCGGCCCAGGAAGCGAAATTGTCCCTGCACTGCCTCATCCGACCATTCGAGCGATTGCTCGGGCGGGGCCGCGAACATCATGAACAGCCGCGCCGTGTCGGCGCCGTACTTGTCCACGAGCGTCTGCGGATCAACGCCGTTGTTCTTCGACTTCGACATGGTGCCGAGGCCGCCGTATTCGACCGGGGTCTCATCTTTCAGCATCAAAGCCCCGACGCGCGCGCCGCTGGCATCGAATTGGGGCTCGACCTCGCTCGGGCTGATGAATTGCCGGCGCCCATCGGCTCCAGCGCGGTAATAGATCTGGTTGAGCACCATGCCCTGCGTGAGCAGATTGG
>JBEKUL010000183.1:0-4372 GCA_049515055.1 Steroidobacteraceae bacterium
CACGTTGTAGGCCTCCCCTTCGGGCACGCAGTAACCCTCGGTCATGAATTTGAAATGATGAATCAGCGACTCCATGTCGCCCTTCATATGCTCGCGGCTGGGCGCGCGCACCTTGCGATCATCGACCATGACGGGTCCGGGATTGCGCCGCAGCCAGTCCACGCACTGCCTGATCAGGCGGTTGGATTGGCGCATCTCCTCGATGCGCACGAGGTAGCGATCGTAACAGTCCCCATGCACACCGATCGGGACATCGAATTCGAGCTGCGAGTACGCGGCGTAGGGCTGCTTCTTGCGCAAGTCCCAGGCTACACCTGAGCCGCGCAGCATCGGCCCGGAGAAACCCAGCTGCAGCGCGCGCTCTGGGCTGACCACCCCGATGTTGACGGTGCGCTGCTTCCAGATGCGATTGTCGGTCAGCAGCGTTTCGTACTCATCCACGCGGCCCGGAAATTTGACGGTGAAGGCCTCGATGAAATCCAGCAGCGAGCCGGCGCGCGCCTCGTTGAGCCGGTCGACCTCCTTCTGGCTGTGCCAGCGCGAAGCAAAATACTTCGGCATGGCCTCCGGCAGATCGCGAAACACCCCGCCGGGCCGATAGTAGGTCGCATGCATGCGCGTGCCCGAGACCGCCTCGTAGCAATCCATCAGATCCTCGCGCTCGCGAAAGCAGAAGAGGAACACGGTCATCGCCCCGATGTCCAGGCCGTGCGAGCCGAGCCACATCAGGTGATTCAGGATGCGCGTGATCTCATCGAACATCACGCGGATGTACTGGGCTCGCACCGGGGCCTCGATGCCGAGCAGGCGCTCGATCGCGCCGACATACGCGTGCTCGTTGCACATCATCGACACGTAGTCGAGCCGGTCCATGTAGCCGATCGACTGATTGAAGGGCTTGGACTCGGCCAGCTTCTCGGTCGCGCGATGCAGGAGCCCGATATGCGGATCGGCTGCCTGAATCACCTCGCCATCCATCTCCAGCACCAGGCGCAGCACGCCGTGCGCGGCCGGATGCTGCGGACCGAAATTGAGCGTCAGATTGCGGATCTCGGCCATCAGCTATTGTCCTGACGCGGCAGATCGTGCAGCGCCGGGTCATAGCGGTTGTCGTGCCGGATCACGCGCGGCACGAGCGTGCGCGGCTCGATGCTGACCGGCTCGTAGACCACGCGCTTGAGCTGCGGGTCGTAGTGCACCTCGACGTTGCCGCTCAACGGAAAGTCTTTGCGAAACGGATTACCGATGAAGCCGTAGTCGGTCAGGATGCGGCGCAGATCCGGGTGACCGCGAAACAGGATGCCGAACAGATCGAAGGCCTCGCGCTCGTACCACTCGGCGCTGGCCCAGATCCCGGTCAGCGAATCGACCACCGGGTCCTCGAGCTCCTCGCACCAGACACGCATTCGCAGGCGCTGATTGTGCGTGATCGACAGCAGTTGCGAGACCACGGCGAAGCGCTTGGTGCCGGCCAGCGTGTGCGGCGCGCTGCGATTGACGCCGCGGCTGAAGCCGCTGGTGGTGGCACCCTCGGTGCACCATTCGGCCCTGCCATAATCCAGATAATCCACGCCCGCCAGATCCATCAGCATCTCGAAGCGCAGTTGCGGCTCATCGCGCAAAATGCCTGCGACCTCGAGCAAGCGCGAGGAGTCGACTTCGATCGCGTATTCCACGTCCGGCGATGAGCAGCGGCGTACCCGCGTGCCCAGCACCGCCTCAACGCGTCCGGCCAGCTCCTCGATATACGCAGGCATTGCGCGCCGAGCCCCGCTGCAGCTCAGGCGCTCGCGGCTTCACGCCGAGCGATCTTGCGCTGCAATTGGATCACGCCATAGAGCAGCGCTTCGGCCGTGGGCGGGCAGCCCGGTACATAGACATCGACCGGCACGATGCGGTCGCAGCCGCGCACCACGGAATAGGAATAATGATAGTAGCCACCGCCATTCGCGCACGAGCCCATCGAGATCACCCAGCGCGGCTCGGGCATCTGGTCGTACACCTTGCGCAGCGCCGGGGCCATCTTGTTGCACAGTGTGCCGGCGACGATCATGACGTCGGACTGGCGCGGACTGGGTCGGAAGACGACGCCGAAGCGGTCCAGATCGTAACGCGCCGCGCCCGCATGCATCATTTCGACCGCGCAGCAGGCCAGCCCAAAGGTCATCGGCCAGAGCGAGCCCGTGCGCGCCCAGCTCACGAGGCTATCCACGCGCGTGGTCAGAAACCCGCGCTGGGCGAAGCTGTCGGTGTCGGCCGCCGCTAATCCCACTCGAGCGCCCCCTTCTTCCATTCATAGGCAAAGCCGATCAGCAGAATGAACAGGAACAGGCCCATGGCAACCAGGCCATGCACCCCGATGCGGCTCAAAGACACGGCCCAGGGAAATAGAAAGGCAATCTCCAGATCGAAAATGATGAACAGGATCGCAACCAGGTAATAGCGCACATCGAACTGACCGCGGCTGTCTTCGAAGGGTTCGAAACCACATTCATAGCTTGAGAGTTTCTGCGCGTCGCGCCGGTGCTTGACGCCCAGACCGCCCAGCACGCGCCCGAGCGCAAGCAGCGCCGCGGCGATTGCGCTGGCAATGCCCAGAAAGATGAGGATCGGCAAATAGTTGGCCAGCACGCTCAATGCACCTTTATCTCATGCGCCTTAATTTGACGTGAGCAGCAGCTAACGTGAACAGCAGCGAGCGCTCGCGAGCAGCGCCGCCCCCGTTCCGTCAAGTGTGGCCTTATAGTAACAGGCGGCGATTAGAATTGGTGCCGACGGGGAGATTCGAACTCCCACACCTCGCGGCGCTAGCCCCTCAAGCTAGTGTGTCTACCAGTTCCACCACGTCGGCTTAAGTGTCGCGCCACGCCGGTGCAGTACTACTTGCCGGAGCTCGGTGCGTTGCCCTGCGCAGGCGTTGGACCACTCGGCGCCGGCGCATTGGGTGCGCTGGTCTCGGGCGACGCAGTGTTGGGCGCGGCGCTGCCCGGCACTGTATTGCCGGACGCATTCGCGGGCGCGCTTGGCAGTTGCTGCGAATACTGGTCCAGCAAGCTGCTGGGCGCGGCGCCTCTGCGCGTGCCGACATAAGCCAGCGACAGACTCGTCACCATGAACAGTCCCGCCAGTATCGCAGTCGCGCGTGACAGCGCCGTACTGGCTCCGCGCGCGCCAAATACCGTGCCGGAGGCCCCGGCGCCAAAGCCCGCGCCAGCCTCGGCGCCCTTGCCACGTTGCAATAGCACGAGCGCCACGATCGCTATGGCGCAGAAAAAATGGATCATCAGCAATACCGTGTGCAACATTGGCCAGCTCGCTCTCAGCCGCGCGCCGCGGCTATGATGCTCAGGAATTCCTCGGCTTTCAGCGACGCGCCACCGATCAGACCGCCATCGACATCGCTCTGCGCGAACAGCTCGCGCGCGTTGCCGGTCTTGACACTGCCGCCGTAGAGAATCTGCAGGCGCGCGGCGATTTTAGCATCCCGCTGCGCTAATCGCTGACGAATGAAGCCATGCACCTCCTGCGCCTGCTCCGGCGATGCAGTACGCCCGGTGCCGATGGCCCATACCGGCTCATAGGCGATCACGGCCTCGGCAAATAATTCGATGCCGGTCAGCGCCACGACCGCTTCGAGCTGGCGGCCCACGACCTCATGCGTGCGATCGGCCTCGCGCTCCGCGAGCAGCTCGCCCACGCACAAGATGGGCCTCAAGCCGTGAGCGAGCGCCATGGCGAATTTGCGCGCCACCAGCTCGTCATCTTCGCCATAGAGATTGCGCCGTTCCGAGTGGCCTACGATCACATAGGCGCAACCCACGTCCTTGAGCATCGCAGCCGATACCTCGCCGGTATAGGCGCCCGACGCCTCTGCGCACACGTCCTGCGCGCCCAGCTTGGTGGCCGCGCCGCGCAGCAGGCGCGCAATCTCCGACAGATAAACGAAGGGCGGACAGATTACGCAATCGGTGTGCTCGGGCTGGGCGGAGGCGAGAATCGCCTCGACCAATGGCGCGTTGCTGACGCGCGATCCGTGCATCTTCCAATTGCCGGCTACGAGCTTACGGCGCATGAATCGTCCCCCTGATGAATCGTTCTAAACCGGCGCTGATCGGCGCGGTACCGCCGAGCGCACCGCCTGCGCGAGCTCATTGGCGCAGCCGCGCACGTCAGCCTCATCGCGTCCTTCCACCATCACGCGGATGACCGGCTCGGTGCCGGAAGCGCGCAGCACCACGCGTCCTTCGCCGGCAAGGTAGGCCTCGATCCGCCGCTGCACGGCCAGAATCGCGGGCACCTCGGCAGGATCGAAGCGCTGCTCGACCTCCACATTGAGTAATACCTGCGGCATTCGTTCCATGCCGGCAGCGAG
>JBEKUL010000184.1:0-4365 GCA_049515055.1 Steroidobacteraceae bacterium
ACTCAACCTTCGAGCGTGAGCTGCCCGACGCGGACATCGTGATCTCGCAGCCATTCTGGCCCGCTTATTTGACCCCCGAGAGAATCGAGAAAGCAAAGAAACTCAAACTTGCAATCACCGCGGGCATCGGCTCGGACCACGTCGACCTGCCCGCGGCCATCGCGCATGGGATCACCGTGGCGGAAGTGACCTACAGCAACAGCATCAGCGTATCCGAGCACGTGGTCATGATGATTCTCTCACTCGTGCGCAATTACTTACCCTCTTATAAATGGGTCATCGATGGGGGCTGGAACATCGCCGACTGCGTGTCTCGCTCCTACGATCTGGAGGCCATGGAGGTCGGAACGGTTGCCGCCGGTCGCATTGGCCTGGCCGTACTCAGACGACTCAAACCCTTCGACGTCAAACTTCACTATACGGATCGGCATCGCCTTCCCGATAGCATCGAGAAAGAGCTCAACGTGACGTATCACGACAACGTCGAATCGCTCGTGCGTGTTTGCGACGTTGTCACGATCAACGCGCCGCTGCATCCGGAGACCGAGCACCTGTTCAACGACGCCCTCATCGGCAAGATGAAGCGCGGTGCCTACCTCGTCAATACAGCGCGCGGAAAGATCTGCGATCGCGATGCGGTGGTGCGCGCTTTGAAGAGCGGGCAGCTTGCCGGTTATGCCGGCGACGTGTGGTATCCGCAGCCGGCGCCGAAGGATCACCCGTGGCGAACCATGCCTCATCACGGCATGACGCCACATACCTCGGGGACATCCTTGTCCGCGCAGGCGCGATACGCTGCCGGCACCCGGGAGATTCTTGAATGCTGGTTTGAGCAGCGCCCGATTCGCGAGGAATATCTGATCGTCGATGGCGGCAAGTTAGCCGGCGCGGGTGCGCACTCATACAGCGTAGGCAAGAAGACCTAGCAGCTTCGTCGGAGGGCTCATGACCGCGCACTTCCTGGATCGAGAGGCCACGATCGCGCCTCCAGGGTACAACCGCTTCCTGGTGCCGCCGGCCGCGCTGGCCGTGCACCTCTCGATCGGCCAAGCGTATGCTTTTTCTACTTTCAATCTGCCGCTGTCCAGGCTGATTGGTCTGAGCAAGTCTGCGCCCGGGGACTGGACTCTGGCACAGCTCGGCTGGATCTTTTCGATCGCTATCCTGGTTCTGGGTATGTCGGCAGCGTTGTTCGGGCGCTGGGTGGAGACTGCCGGGCCGCGCAAGGCGATGTTCGTCGCGGCACTGTGCTTCGGCGGCGGTTTCCTGATCTGCGCACTGGGCATCGCTGAGCATCAGATCTGGCTGCTGTATCTGGGCTATGGGGCCTTGGGCGGCTGCGGGCTTGGAATCGGCTATATCTCGCCGGTGTCCACATTGATTAAATGGTTTCCCGATCGCCCCGGTATGGCTACAGGCATGGCCATCATGGGATTCGGCGGCGGCGCATTGATCGCAGCACCCTTGTCGATTCTGCTGATGGATCATTTCAAAACCCAGAGCTCCAACGGCGTGCTCGAGACTTTCATCGTGATGGGCATCGTGTATTTCATATACATGTCGATCGGCGCCCTTGCCGTTCGCGTGCCCGCGGCTGACTGGAAACCAGAGGGTTGGATTGCCTCGGCGCAGCCACGCAAGCTCGTCACTTCATCTCACGTGAGCGTCGAGGTGGCGTGGAAGACGCCGCAGTTCTGGCTACTATGGGGCGTCTTGTGCATGAACGTGACCGCTGGCATTGGCGTGCTCGGTCAGGCCTCACCCATGATCCAGGAAATGTTCACCGGTCGCGTGACACCCGCCGCGGCCGCGGGCTTCGTCGGACTGATCAGTCTGTTCAACATGGGCGGGCGCATCGTATGGGCGTCGACCTCCGACTATATCGGCAGACGCAACACCTACATGGTGTTCTTCGTGCTCGGGATGATTCTCTATGCACTGGTGCCGACGACGGGCAGGCTCGGATCGATCGCCCTGTTCGTCGGCGCCTTTGCCATCATTCTGTCGATGTATGGCGGCGGCTTCGCCACCATTCCAGCGTATCTGCGCGATATATTCGGCACCATGCATGTCGGGGCCATTCACGGCCGACTGCTGACCGCGTGGTCCGTCGCTGGTGTGCTCGGGCCGGTGCTGGTGAATTACATTCGTCAGGCGCAGATCGATCACGGCGTGCCCAAGGCACAAGCGTACTCGGTCACGATGTACATCATGTGCGGCCTGTTATTCGTGGGTTTCCTCTGTAATGTGCTGATGCACCCGGTCAGTGAGCGGCACCATCACGTCGGGGCAGACACTGCAGCATTGGCAGCCGGGAGCGGCAAATGATAACTATTCGATTCGTGGTCCTGTGGCTGCTGGTCGGCGTGCCGTTGTTATGGGGAATCTCCAAGACTTTGCAGAACGCACTGAAATTGTTTCTATAGATACGCCGAGACGCATGTGAAACACCTCATCATTGGGATCGCTTTAGCGGCTATGTCGAATGTGAGCTGCGCGTTTGCTGCGACGATCTTTATCACGGGGGCGGACCGTGGCCTGGGTCTGGAGTTCACCAGGCAATACGCCGCCCGCGGTGATACGGTCATAGCGACCTGTCGTCATCCGAGCAGCGCGAGTGAGCTGCAGGCGCTGGCGGCCAAGAGCAAGAACGTCGTGATTGCACAACTCGACGTCAGCGACGATGCGAGCATCAAGTCCGTGGCCGAGCAATTCAAGGGCAGGCCCATCGACATTTTGATCAACAACGCCGGTGTGCTGGGCAGACACGAGGATGAGACGCTCGGGACTTTCGCGCGTGCTGGGTTTCATAGCGTCATGGATGTCAATGTGTTCGGCGTGCTGGCGGTGTCCGAGGCATTGCGCGACAACGTGAGCGTCAGCACCCAGAAGAAGATCATCGCCATTACCAGCGGGCTGGGATCCATACCAGTCGTCGAGCGCATCGGGCGGATTCCCTACTATTACAGCATGAGCAAAGCGGCCCTGAACCTCGGCATCGCGGCGCTCGGCAACGATCTGAAGTCCCGCGGGGTCGTGGCCGCCGTGGTCTCTCCGGGCAGCGTCGATACGGATATGCTCGCTGCCTATCAGGAAGAGTACCAGGTCAAGGCAACTGCAATTTCTGCCAACGAAAGCGTCAGCAAGATGATCGCCGTGATTGATGCGCTGGATCAGGAAAAAGCCGCCAAGGGAGTCAATAATTACGACGGCACCATCAGACCCTGGTGAACCCAGTACCGAGGTCCTCAAGTTCGAGCGGCATGGTATTGACTACATCCCGCGCAGCGAACGTCACGGTCATCCGAAAGATCTGTTCACCCTTTGGTTCGGCGCCAATGCCATGGCGGTCACGCTGGCCACGGGCGCTATCGCCGGAACAACTGGACTGGGTCTGCTTTGGGGCAGCATCGCGATAATCACCGGTGCGCTGATTGGGACCGTCTTCATGGCTTATCACTCCGCCCAGGGGCCGCGGCTCGGCCTGCCACAGATGATTCAGAGCCGTGCGCAATTTGGCTTTTATGGCGCCAATTTGCCCATGATCATAGTGATCGCCATGTACCTGGGCTATTACGCCGGCGGAGCGATACTCGGAGCACAGGCCCTCAACCTGCTATCCGGCATGAGTGTCGGAGTCGGGGTGGCGCTATTGACCGCGCTCTCGCTGGTGCTGGTACTGTTCGGCTACAACCTGATGCACCGGGTCGGCTGGATCATCACGCCGATCTATATCGTGGTGTTCACTCTTCTGAGCGCGACCCTGATAGCACATTGGCACGCCTTTACACTTGCGTCAGCGCTTCCGAACGCACACTTCGAGCTCAAAGCGTTTTTCTTCATCGTCTCGATAATCGCTGCCTACTACATCTCCTACGGCCCGTACGTCGCCGACTATTCGCGCTATCTCCCCGTTGAAACCTCGACCGCGCAAACCTTCTGGTATACCTATGCGGGTACGATCGCCAGCGCCATCTGGATCATGGTGCTGGGTGCTGGCGTTCAGATCGAGTTTGGTCACGATGATGCCATCACGGGCACCGCCCGCGTCGCGAGCGGCATGGGTGCGTGGCTGCGATCGATAACTCTGATAACACTCGTATTTGGTTTGGCCAACATCGGAGCGCTCAATATCTATGGCGCCATGATGTCCAGTCTGACGATCGTCACCAGCATATTCAGATCGGTGACGGTGAAGCGCATCCAGCGCACCGCGTTTATCGTTGCATTGTCTGTGGCAGGCGGTCTGATCGCCGGCGCCGCCAGCAACGACTTTCTGCATGCCTATGAGAACTTCATATTTTTTATTGTCACGTTTTTGATTCCGTGGTCAGCCATCAACCTGGTCGACTATTACTGGATCCG
>JBEKUL010000185.1:0-4357 GCA_049515055.1 Steroidobacteraceae bacterium
ATACGCCGACACTGGTGCAGCGCGTGTTGAAGGATATTTATTACGCCGAGCTGCGGGCACGGGAGTGGACGGTGCACGGGCGCAAGCGCCGGCTCTGGAGTACTCCGTTGATTTTTCTGGCGACGTTTCTGAAAGATTACATCCTGCGGCTGGCCTGTCTGGACGGTGCGCGCGGCCTGGCCGCGGCGCAGCTCGCGGCGAGCTACGCGGTGTACAAGCGCCTGCGTCACTATGAAATGTGCGTTTTCCCTGAATCGATCGAGCTCGGCCGTACAGCGCTCGAGCGCCATGAGATCGAGCGCCGTGGCCCGTGAGCGCACGCGCGATGTGGTGCTGATACCCTGCTGGCGCCGTCCCGAGTTCCTCTGGCACTGCCTCGAGAATCTGACCCAGGCCGAGGGCATAGAGCATTTACACGTGATTTTTCGACCCGACCATGGCCATGACCCGGCCATTCTCGAGGTCATCAGCGAATTCGCCGCGCGACTGGCACACCACGAGGTGGATGTTCCGCCGCGCTGTCCTTACCGGCGTACCAAGCAGAGCGCCAACGTGCTGACCGGCTACCTGCTGGCCGCGGCGCGTGCACGCGCCTACGTGTACATGATCGAAGAGGACATCATCGTGGCCCGCGATTTTTTCCGCTGGCACTACGCGGTGCAGGCGGTCGAGCCGCAATTGTTCTGCTCGCTCTCGACACGCAATACCAATCGCGCCGTGCCAGATAGCGATGACCCGCGCCTGTACTACCGCACCACGCTCGATTACTGCTCGCTCGGCGTGTGCTTTGAGCGCTCGGTCATCACGCAACTGATTGCGCCCCATGTGCGCCCCGAATACTTCCGGGACCCCTCAGGCTACTGCGCGCGCCATTTCCCCTCGAGCCAGGTCGGCGCCGGCTACGTCGAACAGGATGGACTGATTCGTCGCGTGCAGGAGGCGCAAGGCGAGCGACGTCCCATCGCCTACCCGTACCGTGCGCGCGCCTACCACGCTGGCTTCATCGGCTATCATCGCGCCGGACGCCTCGAGGGCTCGCTGCGCGAGCGCATCGGGCAGGTCGGCAGTATCATCTATAGTTCCGAGAGCATGCGGCAAGCCATCGCAAAGCCTGAGCATATTGCCGACAGCATTCCAGTACCGCTCGAAACCCCGCCCTGGCAGACCCTATGTTATCGAGCGCTCGCGCAATTGACCGGCACCTCCGCTGAGATGCGAGCGTGAAGCGCGACTCCCGCTGCGCACCCGCCGCCGCGCGGCTCATCGGCGCCGGGGCGCTGTGGGTGTTCACTATCAGCGTGCAGGCCAGTGGCACCAGTCCTTACCTGCCGCTGAATCTGTCACCGGAAATCGAGCGCGAGGTCGAGCGTGTGCTGGTACTGGGCGGGCGCGCGGTCCTGAGGCGTCCGGTGCCGATCGATGCGGTACTCGAAGCATTGCCCAAGGCCTGCCTGCGCGATGCAGTGCTGTGCCGGCGGGTCAGAGGATATCTGGATCGATATTTCGGCAATGCCGGGGTGAGCGAGGGCAGCATCGAGGTGGCAGCCGGACACGGGGAAACGACGCTGCCCAACGAGCGGGGTGAGCGCGCCGATGCACCCTGGGAAGGTTCGGTCGTTGCGTTTGCGCGTCCGTACGATCATCTGCTGCTCACCGCCGGAGGCGTCGCCTATGGCGGGACCGACGGACGCTTCAACCCGGACGGCACGATGCTCAGTACGGGCAATGAATATCTGCAGCTCGATGCCGGCTACCGCGATCACTGGCTCTCGCCGATGACCGACAGCAGCATGCTCATCAGCACCGAGGCGCCAACGCTGCCCTCGATCACCCTGTCCAACGCGCGTCCCATCGGCTCGCTGGGCTTTCAATACGAATTATTTCTGGCGCGCATGGGTTACTCGAAGGACATCCTCTGGCAGGGCGTGGACACTGCCGGCTACCCGCGCCTTGCAGGTGCGCACCTGGGTCTGGAGCCGGTTGCGGGCTGGGCGTTCTCGGTTAACAGCATCTGGCAGTTTGGCGGCGGCGGCCGGCCGGGTTCGGTCAGTGACTTCTTCAGGAATCTGTTCAAATCCACCAGCCTGCCTGAGACCGCCGCGGGCTCGCCGGATCTGGACAGCCGCTTCAGTAATCGAGCCGTGTCAATCACGAGTGCCTACACGTTTCCGACGCGCTCGCCGTTTGAGGCCTACGTGGAGTATGCGGGCCGCGACACGCTGCATGGCGAGTTCTACGCCTTCCACGAAACGGATCTGTCGGTCGGACTGCATTTTCCGGAGCTGCTCGACCGCTTTGACCTGACGCTGGAGGCCTCGGAATGGCAGAACGGCTGGTATACCGACTACGTGTGGCTCGACGGTCTGACCGTCAATGGCTATGTCATCGGTAACTGGGGCGCGAACTTGCGCACCTTTTCCAATAATGTCGGCGCACAATCCGAGATGGCGAGCCTCGGCTGGCCGCTGAAGTCGGGCGATGAGCTCTACGTGCGCTTTCGCACATTGGAGAATCAAAACTACCTGGGCGAGTCCTACCATCGCGCCGATATGGCGACGCTGGAGTACTCGCAGCCGCGCAACGGTTACACGCGCGGGCTCGAGATCGACGCCGGCCGCGATTCATTTGACAGCGACTTCGTGCGCCTCGCCGCATTCGTGCGCTTCGACGGCGGCGATCCGTATCGATCCGAGCCCAGCGCAGACTCCGATGAGGAATACGGGCAGCGCCATGACGATGATGAGGATGTGACGGCGGGTCTGGGACTGGAGCGATTTGTCGATTTCGGTGCAAGCGGCGGCCGCCTCGGACTGGATCTGGGCGGCTTTACGGCCGCGGAGGAAGCCGCGCCGCTGCAATATCGGGGCGTGATCTCGCCGCACCTGGGTCTGGGCGTGCGTCGCGCCGTCACCGACAACGCGGATCTGGGAGTACGCGCTGAGCTGGACGATTTCCACGGCGCCATGGTCGGGCTGCGCATGCTCGATTATCGCTATCGCCTGGATCGGCACCTGGCGCTGGGCGCGTTCTTCGGCTTTGCGCGCTATTCGGCGCAGACACCGGCGCAGGGCTATTATTACGGCGCCGGCGTACAGTGGCGCGACCTGCTGCCGCATTGGGATCTGTCGTTCGATACGCGTTTCTTCCAGCGTCTGCAGCGCGACAAAGTGCTGCCTTCCGATCCGCAGAATGGCGATCCGGTGGAGTGGTATACGATGGCGGCCCCGAGCCTGTATCTCAGCCGCCGATTTTAAATCCCTGGCGCCGCGCGCTGGCCTCCAGAGCGTTGTGCATCAGCATCGCCACCGTCATCGGACCGACCCCGCCTGGCACCGGTGTGATCCACGCGGCGCGCTGCGCGGCGGCGTCAAACGCGACGTCGCCGATGAATTTACCGTCTGGCAGCCGGTTGATACCCACGTCGATGACCACCGCGCCCGGACGAATCCATTCTCCCGGCACCATCTGCGCCCGCCCCGTGGCCACCACGAGTAGCTCAGCGCGCGCGACGTGAGCGGCGAGGTCGCGGGTGCGCGTATGGCAGACCGTGGTGGTGGCTCCGGCGAGCAGCAACTCGAGCGCCATCGGGCGGCCGACGATGTTGGAGGCGCCAACCACGACTGCATCCATTCCCTGTGTCGCGACACCAATGTGCTCGAGCATCCGCACGATGGCGTAGGGCGTGCACGGGCGCAGCAGCGGCTCACGCTGCAACAGCCGCCCAAGATTGTAAGGGTGAAAGCCATCGACATCCTTAGCCGGATCGATGGCCTCGATGATGGCTCGAGCGCGAATCTGCGGCGGTAACGGTAGCTGCACGAGGATGCCGTCGATGGCTGGATCCACATTCAGCGCATGCACGAGCGCGAGCAGTTGTGTTTCAGCGGTGTCGGCCGGCAAATCGTGCGCGATCGAATGCACGCCAACCTCAGCGCAGGCGCGGCGCTTGTTGCGCACGTAGATTTCGGAGGCCGCATTGTGGCCGACCAGCACCACCGCTAGTCCGGGCCGACGCATGCCGGCGGCCAGCAGGCGTTGCACGCCTTCAGCAACCGAGTGCTTGAGGCTTTGGGCGATTGCCTTGCCGTCGATTAAGCGCGCTGTCATGCCCTTAGTGTGGCACGGCAGCGAGCCTGCAGTCCCCGCGGCCCCGATTTCCGGTAAATTGACGCTGCTGAGGGCGGTTCGTATGATGCGCGCCCCGCCGTGCTCGATGGCGGTCGGGGGCGCCTGAAGGAAGTTTGAGCGCGGGGCATGGCGCAGTCTGGTAGCGCATCTGCTTTGGGAGCAGAGGGTCGGGGGTTCAAATCCCTCTGCCCCGACCAGCTCAAACTGCTGTGCGCCCGTAGCTCAGCTG
>JBEKUL010000186.1:0-4274 GCA_049515055.1 Steroidobacteraceae bacterium
AAGCTGATCATCCCAGTGCGGCTGCAGAACATCGCTCCCAAGGGGGCGTTTCTGTACGAATTAGCCTCGCGCAACTGGGTCAACGCCTATGAGGATACCGAAGCCAAGCTGGCCCAGCTGGCTAAGGGTCTAGCCCATCTGGTGCGCACCGGGGCGCGCGACGAGAGCGTGCTGCCCTTCGACCGCGCGGATGGCGGTACCCCGACCGCGGCGGCGCGAAAATCGATGCGCACCCCGGCGGTCATCGCCGCTGCCGCGGTTCTTGTAATCGCAGTATCCGGGATCACCGCGTGGCTGCTGTGGCGATCGCTCCAGCCTGGCGCACCGGGCAGAGCTCAGGCAACGAGCCAGGATGTCGCCCAGAAGGCGGAAAGTGCCACGCCAGTCTTCTCTCCGCCGGCGCACTCCGTCGCCGTACTGCCATTCGTGAACATGAGCGGGGATGCGAAGGAGGACTACTTCTCTGACGGCATCAGTGAGGAGCTGCTCAATGCGCTCTCGCGTCTGAATGACCTGCAGGTGATCGCGCGAACCTCATCGTTCTCCTTCAAAGGCCAGAATGTCGATGTGGCGACGATCGCGCACAAGCTCAACGTCGGGGCGATCCTGGAGGGCAGCGTACGCCGCGCTGGCAACACGGTACGGATCACCGCGCAATTGATCAACACCGTGACCGGTTTTCACCTGTGGTCCGAAACCTATGACCGACCGTTCACCGACATCTTCAAGGTACAGACCGAGGTGGCCACGGCCGTAGCAAAGCAGTTGGAGACTAGGCTGGCCGGCGATGAGCCCGCCAGACTCGAGGTCGGGGGTACGAGGAATCCGGCGGCCTATGATGAATACCTGCGCGCCCAGCGTGTGTACCAGGAGGGACAGGGTGAGCCGGGCAATCGCGCGACGGTGGCGGCGGTCGATAAGGCCATTGCGCTCGATCCCGATTACGCTGCGGCGTATGTGCTCCGGTCGGTCGCACTCCTAAGCCTTTGGTATATAGCGAACGTGGACACAGTCAAACACTTAGGCGATCAAGCTATCGCGGCGGCGGAGCGTGCGGTGGCGCTGGCGCCGGATTACGGCGAGGCCCACGCAGCACTGGGACGTGTTCGTGAAGACATCGCTTATGATTTTATCGGAGCCGCCGCCGAATTTGATCGAGCCCTGGCCCTGGCACCGGGTAGCGCGGACGTTCAACGCGCTTTCGGAACCTATGCGGCTTTGATAGGTCATTTTGAGCCGGCGCGGGCCGCGATGCGGCGCGCCGGCAGTCTTTATCAAGAAAATTGGCGATCGTATTTCTGGCAAGGGCAAATCTTCTTACTCTCAAGGCAATACGACGAGGCCGTCGCGGCGTTCCAGCACGGCCTGGTGCTCAGGCCCGGCGCACTCGCCATAGATAGCTGGCTCGCATGGACCTTTTTCCTCATGGGCCGAACGGAGCAGGCGCGGCAACTGTGTGAAACGCCCGCGACACCGATGCACGAAGATGACCGGCACGACTGTTTGGCGCTGGTCTACCATGCCCTCGGTCGGCAGACGGACGCCGAACATGAGCTTGATCAACTCAAAAAAATGGATGGAGACACCGCCGCAGATAACTACGCGGAGATCTACGCCCAGTGGGGCAATGCGCCCGCTGCACTGCAGTGGTTGACCAAAGCGGAGCGACTGCGCGCAGGTGGACTGCAATATCTTAAGGTCGATCTGCTGCTCGATCCGATTCGCAATGAGCCGCAGTACCAGGCGCTCCTGGCGCGGATGAACTTTCCGCCGTAGGTGATCAAGCTCACGACGGCAATTACCACGTGCTACTGCCAGAGGCATACGTGTAATTGACCGCTCTTGCCCGAAGCGCGCCAGGAGTCAGCTAATCTTTTCGCAATTATGCCGTCTGACGCAGCAGTGGCCTCAATTGGTCGTTGGTTCGAGTCCAGTTAGTTTAGCAAAATAAATAACTTACGATTTAAACTTCAGGTAAAACGTTTGGCCTGATCCTTGATGGGCAATTGGCGAATTCGCTTGCCCGTCGCCGCGTAGATCGCGTTGCAAAGTGCCGGCGCAATCGGTGGGATGCCGGGCTCGCCAGCCCCGCCCAGAGGCATGGTCCAATCGGCCGTCGGGATCAGGTGAATTCGTATCTCGCCAGGCGCCTCATTCATTCGCGCCACGCGGTATTGATGATAGTTGTCCTGCTGCGAGCGACCCTGTTTGAAAGTTATCTCCCCGAACATCGCCAGGCCCAATCCCATGATCACCGCCCCTTCGAGTTGGGACCTGATGCGCTCCGGGTTGACTTGCGGCCCGCAGTCGAACGCTACGTCAACACGTGGAACAGTAATTTTTCCCTCATCATCGATGTCCACTTCCACCACCGCCGCCGCGTAGCTTACAAAGCTGTAGTGAGCCGCAAGTCCCTGACCGCGGCCGCGTGGGAGTTTCTTTCCCCAACCGGCTTCTCGCGTGACGGTCTCGACAACTCCCCGCAAGCGACCGGTGTCGACAGGATAGCGCTGCGGTGACTCGCCATAATTCCAGTCATCTTTCTGACTGAGGGGATCAATCTTCCGCGGCGGTCCGATGAGTTCCAGCAAATAGTCGCGGTGATCATTATTGGCGTTCACCGCCAGTTCCGACACGAACGACTGTATGGCGAATGCGTGGGGTATGTTGGATACAGAGCGGAACCAGCCGATACGACAATGTGCGGCCGCTTCCGGGTTTTCGAGCCTCAAATTCGGAATGTCATAGGGCATGTTGATAAAGCCCATCGCCAGCTCAACGTTTATCTCCTGATTGGTACTGGGATTAAAGATAGTCGCAAGCGAAGGCGCCACACTGCGATGCAGCCAGGCGCCCACCTTACCGTCAGCACCGACGCCTGCCTTCAGGTGTTCGACCGACACCGTATGCAAAAAATCGTGATGAAGATCATCCTCGCGCGTCCAGGTCACCTTGACGGGACGCCCGTCCAGGGCCTGCGATAGCAGTGCTGCTTCGGTGGCGAAGTCCGGCTGTGACTTGCGTCCGAACCCACCTCCGAGGAGCGTCACATGAACCGTGACATTCTCTTCCGGGATGCCCAGGTGCTTCGCGACATCCTCACGCGTGAGTTGCGGCGCTTGAGTCGGCGCCCAGACCTCACACTTGCCGGCAATGATGCGCGCAACTGCGCTGGGCGGCTCCATGGTCGCATGCGCAATGTGCGGGATGTAGTACTCCGCCTCGATTGATTTGGCGGCGGCTTGAAAGGCAGCTTCTACATTGCCCGACTCGCGCACCACCTTGCCGGGTTTCCCGGCGGACTCCTGCAGGGCGGCACGATAGGCGTCAGAATCGTAGCTTGCGTTGGCACCGTCGTCCCACTCAATGTCGAGCAGCTTACGCGCCGCAATGGCGGCACCGGTGGAATTGGCGATGACGGCCACACCGGCGAGCGGATGAATGGTGGCCGCAGCGACAGGCGCGGGCATTTGCATCACTTTCTGCACCCCCGGCGCCGTAGCCGCGGCTGTGCCGTCGAATCGCTTGATGGTGCCGCCCAGTACGGGTGAGCGCGCAATCACGGCAAAGCTCATATCTTTGAACCAAGGGTCAATGCCGTATTGCGCTTTTCCGTTGACGATGTCCTGTCCATCGACCAGCGTCAGGCCGCCCTTTCCGATGTAACGAAACTCCTCCGGATTTTTCAGGCGCAGCGCGCCCGTTGGTGGAATTGGCAGCAGCGCGGCACGATTGGCGAGCCGGCCGTACGGGAACTTCCGCCCCGTTTTCTGATGCACCACCTCATGGTTGACCGCGTGCACCTCAGTGAGCGGCACATTCCACGCCAAGGCTGCCGCCTGCTCCAACATCATTCTGGCCGCAGCGCCACAGCGCCGCATCGGATCCAGGAAATGTCGGGTGCTGCGTGAGCCGTCGGTATCCTGGTTGCCGTACCGGCTCTCATCGGCAGGCGCCTGCACGATACGCACCTTCGCCCAGTCGGCTTCCAGTTCGTCCGCCACAATGAGCGGGATCCCGGTACGAACGCCTTGTCCCATTTCAGAGCGATGCGCAACAATCGTTACCCAGCCGTCATCGCCGATCTTTACGAATACCAGTGGACTGTCAACGACCCCGTGCGGCATGCCATCGGCACCGTACTTCGGGGCATCCGCGGCTTTTGCAATGTGCAGACCGTCGGCGACGAGTACCAACCCACCCAGTGCTTGAAGTCGCAGCAGGAATTCCCGGCGATTCAAGCCTGACCGCATATCGAATGAACCTTCGACCGC
>JBEKUL010000187.1:0-8026 GCA_049515055.1 Steroidobacteraceae bacterium
GGCGGAATAGCAACCGCCCGAACCATCGACAAACTTATACATCGCGCCGAAGTGGACCGGACCATAGGTGACGCGATATTTCGCGGCGTCGTCCCAACGGGTGTCCTCGGTGTCGCCGCCGCCGGCCATCGTGCCGTTGTACCCGATGTACGAAAAGGCATAGCCGCCGCCAGCCGGATCGTACAGGAGCATCGTGTCGGTACCGAGCGCGCGCTGGCGACCGAAGGTCAAGGTGCCGAAATGCCCGGACGATATGCCGCCGTAGAATTCGTCATTGAAAGGTTGACCCGCGCGCGCCCCGTCAATAGCCTCCGAATAGCTGCGCCTGGGAAGGCCGTTGTTGATGAAATCGGTGGCTGACGCGTTGGCGAGCTGGCCGGACTGCGGATTGATGCCGGTCGACGCGTTGAACACAACGAACCAGTCGTGCATAAACTCTTCTTTGCCCCTGATGCCCAGACCCGTCTGCGACAGGTTGTTCGGCGCGATGAGGAATTGAGAGTGATTGGCGTTGCGGTTGACCAGGGATTCGCCTTCAAAGTTATAGGCGTTTTCCGGCAAGCCGTGACTGACCCAGCCCACGCCGACGTCATACGTGCCGTACAGGGTGATGCCGTGCCAGGTCAGCGGGCAATCGCTGGCGAAGAACTCATGTTCGCTCGTGCAGCCTGCGGGACTGGCTGGAGCAGCCGCGGTCGCCTCCGAGGCGGCATGCGCCGCATAATTCAAAACGAGAGTTGCCGCAAGCGCCGCAAGGGTGCACCAGTAGACTGACCGCATTGTACTTTCTCCTGAAGAAGCCGTCACAGCGGCGAGCTATTCGACTAATACCGCGGTTGAATCAGCGTCGGCCGCGCTCATTTGCGTTATATACAGCCAAATATAGCACGTAGCGGTCGTAACGCTTAACTTTGGCGTAAATAGCGCGGACGGGTAGCTGCGGCTACTATCTGGCGCGAGGTTTAATCCGTGCGACTGCTGATCGTCGAAGATGACCGCAAGCTGGCAGAGTTCGTCATGCGCGGCCTTCGAGCCGAACGCTTCGCGGTCGACCACGCCGCGGATGGCCGCGAAGGTCACGGCTTTCTCAATGCATATCCCTACGATCTGCTGATCCTCGATCTGATGCTGCCGCAGCTCAGCGGCACGGAGCTGCTGCGCAGCGCGCGCCGCTCGCACCCATCGCTGCCGATCCTGGTTCTGACGGCGCGCGATGCTACGGAGGACAAGGTCCGGCAGTTCGAGGCCGGTGCGGATGACTATCTGACCAAGCCGTTCGACTTCGCCGAGCTGCTCGTGCGCATCAAGGCGCTGCTGCGCCGCATGCCGGTTGAACGCGCCGAGGTGCTGCGTATCGCGGATCTGGAACTCAACCGCCTGACCCAGCAGGTGCGGCGTGCCGGTCAGCGCATCGAGCTGACGGCCAAGGAATACGGCGTACTCGAGTACCTGTTGTCCTCCCCGGGCCGGGTGTTCTCACGTACGATGATTCTGGAACATGTCTGGGATCAGAGCTTCGAGGGCGTAACCAACATCGTTGATGTCTACGTGCGCTATCTGCGGCGCAAACTCGACGACCCGTTCATGGTCAAGCTCATTCATACCGTGCGCGGCGTTGGATATTGTGTGCGCGCAGACGGGGCGCATGGGGATATCGCACGCGAATGAATCATCGCTCGCTCGCCTTTCGGCTCGCCGCCTGGTACGCGCTGCTGTTAAGTGCGACCTTCGCTCTGGTGGGAACGGGCATGCTGTTTGGCCTGGGGCAATACCTGCGCTCGAGCCTCGGCGACTCGTTGCAACGACGCTCGACGCAGGTGCAGCAGATTCTCGAGCAGGCGCCCGCCGGAGTGTCGAATGCGGCGATCGCCGAGGCGATCAATGCCCGCGTTGCACCCGAGTTCAATAATCGCTTTGTGCGCGTGACGCGCTTACCGGCGAGCCTGGTGTATCGCTCCGGTGCGCCTGCGGATCAGAGTTTCGATCCGCTCGCAGTGCCGGCACTCGCGCCGCGCTCGATCTCTTTCCGGGCCACCGTGCAGGGCGGCACGGCCGGCCACATTCAACGCCTGGTGCTGAGCGCGACGCCGGCGGCGACTGCATCGGGGCGCTATTTGATTGAGCTGGGCAGCTCGTTGGACTCTATCGACGCGTTGCAAGAGCGATTGATGCGGCTGCTCGGAATGCTGCTGCCCGTGCTCGTGATCTGCGCCGCCGCAGCTGGCTATTGGCTGGTCAACTGGGCCCTGAGGCCCGTGGATCGGCTGTCGCAGATGGCCGCGCAGATGAGTGTGCAGAATCTTGAAGCGCGGCTACCCGTCGTGCTCAGCGGCGACGCGCTACAGCGTCTGTCGATCGCGCTCAATCACTTATTGACGCGCTTGCGCGACTCTGTGCTGTCCTCGCGTCGGTTTCTGGCTGACGCATCGCATGAGCTGCGTACGCCGTTGACCGTGATCAAGGGCGAGCTGCAGGAAATCGTCGAACACCCGGAGGTTCCCGGCGAGCTGCGAGATCGAATCGGCAGTGTGCTCGAGGAGGTCGGGCGTCTCGAGCACCTGGTCGCCGGCTTGCTGGCGCTCTCACGCCTGGATGCGGGTGAGGCACAGCGCGAATGGGTCGATGTGGATCTGGCGGCGCTGGCAACCAGCACCGCGGATCAGATGCGGCTCCTCGCCGAGGACCGAGGGGTGCAGCTGCAATCTCCGGTCCTACCGCCGGCGTTCGTTCGCGGCGATCGCGCGCGCCTCAAGCAGGTCATTGTCAATCTGCTCGATAATGCAATTCGCTGCACACCGCGCGGCGGCTTTGTCACGCTGCAGAGTTTCGCGGCAGAGGGCTGCAACGTGCTCGAAGTGCGCGATACCGGTACTGGGATACCGCCGGAAGCGCTGCCCCATGTGTTTGATCGATTCTTCCGGGTCGATGCTGCCCGCTCGCGCGAGGATGGTGGTACGGGGCTTGGACTTTCAATCGTCAAATCGATCTGCGCAGCGCACGGAGCTGAAATCGAGGTTGATACGGTGGTGGGCAAAGGCAGCTGTTTTCGCGTGAAATTTCCGAGCATCGGCCCCGCTCCGGCGCTGCGGTTGCGCGGTGCAGGCGCTGAGCAAACCGAATAGGATCCTGCGGGACCAAAGCTCCGCACCGCCGCGATAACAGCGTGAGCAGGCACCCAAAGTTGCCCGCTGTTGTAACAAAAAGACAGACAATTCGGCTGTCATCAAACAGACATTTATCAGTCACTTCTGTGTAATAGGACTGAATGACACTGCATCGCGCTTTAAGAACGAGGCCAGCGTGGCGTTGCGATCCAGGCCTCCGGCTAAAAAAAGGGAAACCTCAATGCGATACGTGTCCAATGATTCCGCGTCTGTGTTCGGTGCGCGCGACAAGCTCTTGCGTGCCGCAACGTGCGTATTGCTGGTCGGCGCAGGCTTGGCGGGCATGACCCACGCGAACGCGCAAAGCACAGCAAGCGGCCAAACGAACGTTGTGGCAAATAGCCCGGTGCAGCCGTCCAGTCCAAGTTTGCAGGCGGGGCCGCTGACTATCTCCTTCGGCGGCTTTACGGCCCTTGAGTCCGTGTGGCGCAGCAAGAACGAGACGGCCGACATAGGCTCGAACTTCAACACCGGCATACCCTATGCCGATTCGTCCAACGCCTACTTGGACGAATTTCGTGAAAGCGCGCGTCAGAGCCGATTCGCGCTGCTCGTACAGGGCCCGGAGGGTGGCGGTTGGAGCGCGCAGAGCTACCTGGAGTCCGACTTTCTGAGCGGAGGCGTGACCTCGAACTCCTCCGAGAGCAATAGCTACACGCTGCGGATGCGCCACTTCTTTGGCGTGTTGCGTAACAGTGACATGAATTGGTACCTGTTGGCCGGTCAGGATTGGAGTCTCGCGACGCTTTCTACTTCCGGAACCCTGGATCCTCGCAAGGAGCAGATTCCCCTGACGATCGATGCGCAGTACGTCGTCGGCTTCAATTGGACGCGCAATCCGCAGCTTCGCTTCGTCAAGTTGTTCGGGAATGTCGCGTCCGTCGCGCTGTCGTTGGAGAGCCCGCAGGCGAGCTTCACGGGTGCCACGCCCACAACTACGGTGACCACCAACCCTGGCGTTGGCGGCGGACTGCTGCCCAGTACTAACAACTATTCGCTCGACTTCGCGCCGGACACGATTGCGAAATTCGCCGTCGATCCGGGTTGGGGCCACTACGAGCTCTACGGCATGGCGCGCGGTTTCCGCGATCGCTACGAGCCGACCGCGCGCAGCTCTCGTTCCAGGCGAGCGCACTAATGGGAACAGGTATCGGCCGCTACGGCTCGGCCCAGCTGCCGGATGTCACCGTGCGGCCCGACGGGACACTTGCGGCAATCAGGGAGGCGGACGTGCTCATAGGCGTCACATACAAGCCGATCAGCACGCTCACACTATATGCGTACGGTGGTGAGGAGCAGGCGGCCAGTGCCTCCTATGACAGCGCGACCGGTACGCTCTACGGGTACGGCAATCCGGGGTACAAGAATAACGGCTGCTATCTGATGACCGGTACCGCCGCTACGTGTGTCGCCAATACCAAGACCGACAGGCAGATCGTGGTCGGTGAGTGGTGGAAGGCCTATCAGGGCACGATCGGTAACTTCCAGATTGGCTTGCAATATAGCTATACGGATCGTGTGGCCTTCGCGGGCGTCGGCGGGGCGCCGAGCGCCAACCTCAACATGGGGTTCGCCTCGTTCCGCTACTACCCTTATCAGCTATGACCCGGGCGTAGCCATGCCGAGCCTAAGCGTCACACGCTCAGCACCGGAATGCGCGAGCCACGGATGATGTTGTAGGCCGCGTCGGGGGCCCCCAAATGACCCAGCGGTGGCAGACGGCCGACCACCATGAGATCGGTTTTGCTCTGTTCGGCGGCCTGTTTTGCCGCCTTGAGTAGATCGCCGCTGTCGATGATGACCTCGGACTGCGTGCCCGCTTCCTGCTGCAGCTTTGCAATCTGCGCGGCAGCGAAGCCGACGAGTTCCTCCTTCCATCCGGGAATCGCATAGGATCCGCCGGGACCGAAGGTCTCGACCGCCGGCGTAACGTGAAGCAGCGTGAGCCGGGCGCCAAATGCAGCGGCCATATCTGCGGCCCGCAGCAGCGTCCGGCCGCTGTCGGGGCCCAGATCAAGCGCACAGAGCAGGTTGTTGATCGCGAACCGCGCCGCTGGCGCTGTGGCCGCCGCCGGCTGCTCGGCGTCAGTCCAGACCGGGCAGGCGCTCTCGTGCAGGACGGTTTCGACGACCGAGCCACGCAGCAGACGATGCAGCACGCCGTGGTTATGCGTGGACATCGCAATCAGGTTCACTTGCTCGTCGCCAGATACGCGCACGATCTCGCTTGCCGGATCCCCCTGGAGCAAAAGACGTCGGAAGGAGATTCCATGCAGTTCTCTCTGCAGCGCTGGATCGAGGTCTTCAAGAGCATCGTCGTTGAGGGAGGAGTCGACATGCAGCAGCAGGATCTCGGAGCCAAAGTGGCGGGCCAGGAATGCCGCCTGCTGCACTATCCTGCGCGCCTCCTCGGGCAACTCGATGGGCACGAGGATTTTATGCCATTGCAATTGCGAAGACTGAGCCTGCATAAGTAATGCCAAATTACTCCCAGATCATTAAAGGGTACTGAACGTGGGGACCAAAGTCGGGTGCGCTTGCGTTAGGACTTTAGTGTAGGTCAGCACCGAGTGCATCTGGATGATCGAATTTTAATGTGAACTCAGGGCAGCTTTAATCTTCCTCGTATCAGATGAGCGCATGCGGTTGCTCATAGTCGAGGATGACCGGAAACTGGCTGAATTCGTGGCGCGAGGCCTGCGGGCCGAGCACTGCGCCGTGGATATAGCCGCGGATGGCCGCGAGGGCCTCGAGTACCTTCAGGCCTGTTCATACGACCTGCTGATTCTCGACCTGATGCTGCCACACGTCAGTGGCACGGAGCTGCTGTATCGAGTCCGCCGCGCGCAACCCTTGCTGCCCATCCTCGTGGTGACGGCACGCGATGCGACCGAGGACAAGGTCAGGCACTTCGAGGCCGGGGCGGATGACTACCTGACCAAGCCGTTTGATCTGGCCGAGCTGATCGTGCGCGTCAAGGCGCTATTGCGTCGTGGCCCGCTCGAGCGCAGCGAACTGATCCGCTACGAGGATCTCGAATTAAATCGCCTGACGCGCCAGGTGTCCCGCGCTGGTCGTTCCATCGAGCTAACCGGTAAGGAATACGCGCTGCTCGAGTATCTTCTGTCCTCCCCGAGTCGCGTGTTCTCTCGCACAATGATCCTCGAACATGTTTGGGATCTGAGTTTCGAGGGCGTAACAAACATCGTCGATGTCTATGTCCGCCACCTCAGACGCAAAGTGGATGATCCGTTTCCGAACAAGCTGATCCAGACCGTGCGCGGCGTGGGCTATTGCGTGCGCGGATCGCAGCAGCCGGATTGCGAGTCGGTATGAGCCGGCAGCCTGCGTTGCCTTTCGGCTGGCAAGTGATCGCTGACCTACTCGATAATGCGCTGCGCTTTACTTTGCGCGCTGCAACCGCAATCGCCCTGAGGCTCTGACTTCATGTCACTCGTTCGCTTCGTGCTTAGGCATCCCTACACGGTAGTAGCGACGCTGATCCTCGTGTGCTTGCTGGGCATTGGGGCCGCACTGCGCATGCCGATCGACATTTTTCCGGAAATCAACATCCCGGTTGTCAGTGTGGTCTGGACCTATAGCGGCATGAATGCCACGGACATCCAGAACCGCATCGTCTCATTGCATGAACGTACCATGGTATCCGTGGTCGACGATATCGCGCGCATCGAAGCCACAAGCTACGTCGGTGTCGGGGTCGAAAGGATCTATCTGCACGAGGGCGCCGACGTGAGCCGCGCCGTCTCGCAATTGGCCAGCAGCGCGCTGGTGGTACTCAAGTACATGCCGCCGAATATCACGCCACCGCTGGTCATTCGCTACGGCGCGACCGATGTACCGATTATCCAACTGAGTCTGTCGAGCAAAACGCTGCCCGATACCCGGCTCAATGATCTAGGACAAAACATCATCCGACCGGATCTGGCGGTGGTGCACGGCGCCGAGGTGCCGCAACCCTATGGCGGCAAACCACGCGTCATCATGGCGGACCTGGATCCGCAGGCGCTGGCGGCTCGTGGCTTGTCCCCGTCTGATGTCAGCGATGCGCTGCAGAGCCAGAACGTGATCCTACCGGCAGGCGACGTCAAGATCGGCAGCAAGGACTATGAGCTGTCGATGAACAATAGCCCGGATGTCATTGAATCAATCAATGCCTTTCCGGTCGCGCAGGTTGCGGGTAAGACCGTCTTCATGCGCGACATAGCCCATGTGCACGACGGCTTTCAAGTGCAAACCAATTCGGTTGCCGTGGACGGCATCCCCGGAGCATTGCTGACCATCCGCAAAACCGGCGGCGTCTCGACGCTCGCAGTAATCGACGGCGTGCGTGCCGCACTGGTTGACATCCGCAAGCTCGTGCCTAGCAGCGTTGTGATCAAGCCGCTGTTTGATCAGTCGATCTTCGTCAATGCCGCGCTCTCGAGCGTGAAGATGAGCGGCATGATGGCCGCTGCGCTCACCGCGCTGATGATTTTGCTGTTCCTGGGCAACTGGCGGCTGACCTTGATCATTCTGGCCGCAATTCCGCTGTCAATCATCACCGCAGTGCTGGTGATGTATCTCGGCGGTCAAACACTCAACACGATGACGCTTGGGGGTTTTGCGCTGGCGGTGGGTATCCTCGTCGACAACGGCACGGTCGTCATCGAAAACATCGAACGGCACACGCGCTTGGGTGAACCGTTGGTTGAGGCCATCACCACTGGCGCCAGCGAAGTGGCCATACCGACGATGCTGGCTACTTTTTGCATCTGCATCGTCTTCGTGCCCGTGTTCCTGCTGCAGGGCACCGCGAAATACCTGTTTTCCCCGCTATCGCTGTCGGTCTGTGTGGCGCTGAT
>JBEKUL010000188.1:0-4261 GCA_049515055.1 Steroidobacteraceae bacterium
CCATTACGATTCCTATCGCATCTCGATCCAGCATTTCCTTGTACGACCAGCGCGAGCCGAGGGTTTCGCTGGCGCAGACTGGCACACGCGTTGAGCGCGCATACTCCGCCAGCGCCTGGCTCGAATTCATCCGGATTGGATCCTCGTACCAGGTCGGGTCAAACGGTTCCAGCGCCCGCGCAATGCGTTTTGCGGTGGTGAGATTCCACAACGAATGAAACTCCACCATGATGTCCATGCGATCGCCGACACGCTTACGAATGAGCTCGAACGGACGTATCGCCACCTTGAGCTGTTCCGTTGAAATGTCCACGCCTGAGTTTTGTCTCGCGGCGGGATCAAATGGCCATATTTTCATCCCGTCGATGCCATTCTCGAGCAGATTCTCGGCCAGAGCGCCCGCGTCCGTTGTGAAGGCCTTGAGGTCTTCGTAGGGACCCTCCCCGCCCAAGTTCCACGTGTTGACGCAACGGATATCGCGATTGCGCACGTATTGGTAGCCCGCGCACGTATTGTAGATGCGCAGCTTGTCGTGACACAGCCCGCCCAGCAGCTGGTGCACGGGCTGATTCATCACCTTGCCGCACAAATCCCAGAGCGCAATGTCAATGGCGGAGGCCGCTCTGTACTCCGTGCCGGTGCTCGACTGCGCCAGCGGCAGATCGACCAGCTCCCGGTTGATGGCCTCGATGCGCATGGGATCGCGCCCAAGCAGGCGTATCGCGAGCGTGTCGTGAATGTGAGCGGCCACGGCACCCGCACCGTAGAACGTCTCCCCAAGGCCGATGACCCCGGCGTCGGTATGGAGCCGAACCCAAATGACGTTTTCGAATTCTCGTGTGTATAGAGTCTCGACGCTGGTTATCTTCATAGCGGCTTGCGAACCTTATCTTCTTCTGACCACCGCACTCTGGAGCCAAAGTACCTGATCGTGCTCACCTATGCGCAGGATATCGGCGCCTGAGACGTCTATAGGCCTATATAGTATTGCCGATCCTGGGCGGCTGCCGCCCCGAAAGTGGAGGATGTTGGAAGATGACCAGCGCAGCAACTGAGTGTGTGGGTATGGCGGCGGCATTTCTGACGACCGGGAGCTTTGTGCCGCAAGCCATAAGGGTGTTAAAAACCCGCGATACCAGGGCCATCTCCCTTGCCATGTACACCATGTTCACTTCAGGGTCCTTTTTGTGGTTTATTTACGGTATCTTCATCAAAAGTACCTCCGTAATCGCTGCCAACGCGATTACTTTTTTATTGGCACTGACGATACTGATTCTGAAATCTCAAGAAAGTCGCGAATCTGCGTGAGCTCATTGACAGGGGCGCTGGAAATGGTGAGCCTAGCGATACGTGGCCGGTACCTGAAAGACGGTCCCTGGGCGATAAAGAAGTAGAACCCTTGTGGATTAACGCTGCTTGGGATGTTATGAGCGCTGCAAATTTGGGGGAAAATTTATGCGAATCCATTCTCGAACATTTCTGAGCGGCACGGCATTCGCCGCGATTCTGCTCGGCCTGGCCGTCGGAGCGCCTCTGCTGGAGCGGCCGGTAAATGCCCAGTCCATGGCGGCCAAGGATGTCATGGTGCCCAAGTTCGAAGTGGACCCTTACTGGCCCAAGCCGTTGCCGAACAACTGGCGCCTCGGTCAGGTCATCGGCGCAGCCGTCGATTCACATGACGATGTGTGGATCGTGCACAGACCAGCATCGCTGGACCAAAAGGAATCCTACAAGACCAGGAACGAAGCCGACTGCTGCACGGCAGCGCCGGACGTTGTGGAATTCGATCCCAAAGGCAACGTGATCCGCTCCTTCAGTAAGGTCGAAGGTCATGATTGGCCCTCGTCAAACCACGGCATTACCATCGACAAGGATGGCAATGTCTGGCTGGGCGCAAACGGCGCCCGCCAGCCGGGTCCGCCCCCGGGCAGCGCGGCACAATTCGCACCCGCCGCGCCTGCTGCCCCGGGCGAGGGCGGCGGCGAGCGCGGCACCTATCATGACAGCTTCATTCTCAAGCTCAGCCCGGACGGCAAGTTCCTGGGCGAGATCGGCCATGCCAATGCCAGCAAGGGAAGCCTGGATACCGACAATGTGAAGGGCGTCGCCCAGATCCGCTTTCTGCCTGGATCCAATGATCTGGTGGCCGCGGACGGGTACGGCAACCGCCGCATCTCCGTGTGGGACCCCAACACCCTCAAGCTCAAGCGCTTGTGGGGTGCCTATGGCAAGCCGCCCAGTGACGAACCCGTGCCGCATTATGATGTGGATTCGCCTTCATTCGGCAACCCGGTGCATTGCGCGCAGCCCTCGAACGATGGGCTGATCTATGTCTGCGACCGCACCAACAACCGCATCCAGGTTTTCAAGTACGACGGAACCTATGTGAAGCAGTTTACCCAGGAGGTGAATACCAAGGGCGATGGCTCGATCTGGGAGATTGCTTTCTCCACGGATCCGCAGCAGAAGTTCATGTACATCGGCGACGGCGCCAATGAGAAGGTCCATGTCCTGGATCGACAGACGATGAAAGAACTCTACTGGTTCGGCGGCGGCGGACGCCAGCCCGGCCAGTTCTATGCGGTGCACAGCATTGTCACCGACTCCAAGGGCAACATCCTCACGACGGAGACCTATCGCGGTCAGCGCGTGCAGAAGTTCCTCTATAAGGGCCTGGTGCCGCTGAGCACGCTGGTCAGGCAGAAGGTCGTCGGC
Organism: Steroidobacteraceae bacterium; assembly: GCA_049515055.1. Classification (GTDB taxonomy): domain Bacteria; phylum Pseudomonadota; class Gammaproteobacteria; order Steroidobacterales; family Steroidobacteraceae; genus FEN-1191. The sequence continues at coordinate 2,716 of JBEKUL010000188.1, forward strand.
GGCAGCATCATCAACCCCTAACCGGGCGGCTGACATTCCACAAAAAAGTGCGGCGGAGGTTTTCAGGCCTCCGCCGCACTGCTTTTACGGGTTCGGGCAGACTTGATGGGGATCCGCATCGTCGCCCCGAGTTCCATGCCCATTCATCCTCGGTTCATGTGCAGCCACTCTATTCTGGCGCGCAAACAATGGGCGGGGCCGAAGATGCGCAGGTACAAGACACTTTTCGTGGGCAACGCTGCGCTGATGCTGTTTGCGGCGTCCGCGTCGTCGGCAGATGCGCGCTGGTTTGATCACCGGGGCCCAGGCCCCGTCGCCGGCCTGATCGGGGGCGTCATTGTCGGCGCGGCGACAATCGCAACCCTTCCCTTCGCTTTGTTGGCTGACGCCGCCCGGCCACTGCCGCCGCCGCCGCGCTATTATCGCGGTTATGGTCCGCCGCCCGGCTATGGCTACGGATACTGACCGCGCGGTTGCGCCGCCACGGCCGGGCCATAAGCCTTGTTCGCCGGTCGCCGCGCATAAATGCCGAACAGCATGATGACGGCGTAGCACAGGGCCGGCAGCAACAGCGCAAAGCGGAGATTTTCGAGATCGGCCAAATGTCCGGTCAGCGGCGGAATGACTGCGCCGCCCACAATCGCCACGCAGATGACGCCTGAGCCTTCCGCCGCACGGCGCCCCAGCCCCTCATTGGCCAAGGTGAAAATCGTCGGAAACATGATGGAATTCATCAAGCCGATCGCCAGCAACGCATAGCCCGATATCGCCCCCAAACTGTTCGCCGAAATCAGGATCAGCGTCATGGTCCCGGTGGCCACCGACGCAAGCACTTTTCCCGGCGAATAAATTCGCAAGAGCCAGGCGCCGGCAAAGCGGCCGATCATCGCCCCACCCCAATAGAAAGGGACCAATGTGCCGGCGGCCTGCTGGGCCAATCCCAGCGTATTCGATTGCATCAGATAGTTGACGATCAGCGACCCGATCGCGACCTCAGCGCCGACATACAGAAAGATGCAGAGCGCGCCAAATCCGAAACGGGGCTGCCCGAGAAGATCAAAAGCCTTCAGAATATTGCTACGTTCAACCGGCACGCGCGGCAACCGGTTGCGCCGGGTCCAGACCAGCGCCGCCACTAGCATGAGCGCGACGGCAAGCCCGAGATAGGTGTGGACCACCACCTTGGATTCCTGCGAGCGATATGCCTGAAGCGCGGCATCCGATAATTGCCCCATGTCGATCTTCGGCAAGGCGCCCAGAAGCAGCATGGAACCGACATAGGGAAACACCGTGGTGCCCAGGGAATTGAACGCCTGCGCGAAGGTCAGGCGGCTATGCGCCGTGCGCGGCGGTCCCAGCAACGAGATCAGCGGGTTTGCGACAACCTGGACGGTGGTAATTCCCGCCGCCAGGACAAATAGCGCAAACAGGAAGAGGCCGAAGGTCCCGGACGCCGAGGCCGGCACGAACAACAGACATCCCACCGTCATCATCACCAATGCGATGGCCGCGGTGCGCATATAGCCAAAGCGCCGCACGATCGCCG
>JBEKUL010000189.1:0-4239 GCA_049515055.1 Steroidobacteraceae bacterium
GCCGTGACAAGTGCTCAGGGTGCATCGTCAGGCGGCGGGGTCTTTCCGATCGCGTCGACGCGTTCCTGCAACCGAATCGGGTCCAGCGTCCGTAATGGTAGGCTTGCAAAAATCTTGATCCGACTTTCGAGCGCACTGGCGGCGTGAAGAAAGGCGCGCCGCTTCTGGGCATCCGGGCCCTCGACGGTCGCCGGGTCCTCCATACCCCAGTGCGCAGTCATCGGCTGCCCTGGCCAGTGAGGACAAACCTCGCCGGCAGCGTTGTCGCAAACCGTAAAGACGAAGTCGAGATTCGGTGCACCGGGTTGAGCAAATTCATCCCAGCTCTTGCTGCGCAATTCTTTTGTCGGCAATCCCCGAGATTGCAGAAGCTCAAGCGCCAACGGGTGGACCTCCCCTTTGGGATGGCTACCGGCGCTGAAACCCTTGAACTTGCCTTGACCCCAGCGGTTGATCAGAGCCTCGGCCAAAATGCTCCGCGCGGAATTACCGGTGCATAGAAAGAGCACGTTGTAAATCCTATCCGCCATGTAGCATTTCTCTCGTTAGATGGCCCCGGGATCATCAGCTACTGCCCGATGCGGCCTGGTCCGTGCGCGTCGGAACGCAGCAGGGTGCTGGGTCTTGGGTGGCTTTGCGCGTGACCGGGGCGAGCGGGACGCAGCACGCGGTCGCGGTTAACTTAGCTTTAGTGTCCTCGCCAAAGACGGGGATATTTTCCAGCGTATGAAACGTTTCCCACGCGATCCCCTGCGGGTCGGTGACCCAATACTTGTCTGACTTTGCGTAGCAACAAGCCTGTCCGCTCTGCTCAACCGGTGCCGCGTCGGCAACTTCCAGTCGAGTGTGCATCTCGTGCAGTTCGTCATTGCCTTCGACTTGAAAGCCCAGATGATTGACCCCCGCCGCGTGGCCGCGTTTGGAAATGGCAAAGTTGATCCGCGGGTCATCTAACATCCATTTGGCGTAATCGTCCTTCAGCACCGAGGGCTCGGCACCAAAGACAGCGGAGTAAAAGCGGATGCTCTCGGCCAGTTCGTTGACAGCGACGTGAACGTGAAAGCGTTTCATATAGTAACTTCCCTACAGCGCGCTAAAGCGCCTTGGCCATCAGGTCTAACAGCGATGCGGGCATGGTTACGCTGCCCTTGCTACTCGCTTTGAATTTTTCTTCGAGGTCTTCGGTTTACATACCGGCGTGGCGCAAGCATCCTGCTCGGCCTGCCCGCAACAGTTCTTGGTCAGATACGCCAGCAGCGTGTTCATGGTCTCGAAATTTGCCGCGTAGATCAGCTGGCGACTCAATCGACGCTGGGTAATAAGTTCGGCTCGAAAGAGTTGCTGGAGATGAAACGTCAGCGACGAGGGCGGGATGCCCAACCGTTCTGCGACCAGTCCTGCTGACAGACCCTCAGGCCCTGCCTCCACCAGCAGTCGATATGCGGCCAGTCGGTGCGCGTGTGCAAGAGCGGCCAGCGCCGCAATGGTCTCATCCGCCGTCATAGGTGATTCCGATATTTCGACTAGTGTCGAAGATATCTGCAGCCAACGAACAAGTCAACGATTATTTGAGTATCATCGAAGAGATAACATCCCAATAACTTGTCGCCTCATTGGGGCTGCCAAATAGCCGCCGTTCGCGACCGGCAGGAACGGGTCAAACTGAGTCATCCGCGTGGGGGCGGTAAACCGCTCGCTCAACCTGTTGGGCTTGTGTCGTTCTGCGCCATACAAGCAGGCCGGGCTTGCCGGTGCTGCGCGATCGGTGGCCCGCACAACAGTGTCAAGGTGGAAACTCGCGCTGCCGACAAATTCCGATTTGCTCTGTCAGCGATGTGGATGAAATCGGAGCGACGATCGGGCGGAAAACCCGAAGGTCGTAAATCGCGCAGCGCGGGCGTCGTAAGTTCTTGATTGAATTGGTAGCGGGGGCAGGATTTGAACCTGCGACCTTCGGGTTATGAGCCCGACGAGCTGCCAGACTGCTCCACCCCGCACCGGAAGAGGCCGCGGATTCTACACGAGCGGGCACACGTGTACACAGGGCTTTCTGCCCTTTAGGGAATCAGGCGCGTACAAATCTCCAGCAAAGCATTCGGTACCAGCCCCAGTGCTGTGACCGCGAGCGCATTGATCAGCAAAATCAAACGCATGCGAGGCCGCGACTGCGCGCTCGCGCGACCATCTGCGGCGTCGAAATACATGTACCACACCACGCGCAGGTAATAGTACGCACCCACGACGGACATCAGCATCGCAAAGACCGAAAGCCAGACATGGCCGCTGCCGATCAATGCCTGGATGAGCCAGAGCTTGGCCCAGAAGCCGATGAAAGGCGGTACGCCGGCGGTCGAGAACATCAGCACTAGCATGAGCGCCGCGAGCAGCGGATCGCGCGTCGACAGGCCTTTGAAATCCGCGATCTGATCGTGCTCGGCGCCCTGACGGCTGAGCATCAGCACCAGCCCAAACGACCCCAGCGTAACGAGCACGTAGGCGATCGTGAAGTTCAGCGCCGCCTGAACGCCGCTGCTCTGACCAGTCGCAAAGCCCAGTAGGATGAAGCCAGCATTGGCAATGGCGGAGTACGCGAGCATGCGCTTGATATTGGTCTGCGCGATGGCGACGACGTTGCCGAACAGCAGCGACAGCACCGCCACAGCTACGAGCATCTGCGTCCATATTTCCGTCAGGCCGCTCAGGCCCTGCGCGAGCAGGCGCAGGACCAGTGCAAAGGAGCCCAGCCCAGAGACAGTCGCAATGTAGAGCGTCACGCTGGTGGGCGCGCCTTCATACACGTCGGGCACCCACATATGAAATGGTACGGCGCCGAATTTGAATGCTATGGCGGCCACTATGAAGGCCATAGCGATGATGAGGCCGCCACTCGGAGCGTGCTGAACCACACGGCTGAGCTCTTCCAGATCAAGCGTACCAGTGACCCCATAGAGCATCGACATGCCATACAGCAGTACGCCCGAGCCAATGGCACCGAGCACGAAATACTTGATCGCCGCCTCGGCGGCGATGCCGGAATCACGGTCGAAGGCTACGAGCGCGTAGAGCGACAACGAAAGCAGCTCCACGCCCAGGTACACCGTCAGCAGGTTGTGTGCCGAAATGAGCACGAACACGCCGAGCAGTCCGGTCAGGCACAGTACGTAATACTCCCCGCCCAACATGTGGCGCTGTTCGAGATAGTTCTGCGAATAAAACACCGCCATGGCCATGGTGACGAAGGCCACCAGTTTGAGGAACGTCCCCAGCGCATCGGCCACATACATGCCGTTGAACAGCAGCTCACGCTGCAGCACCATGCCGAAGCGGCTGGTCAGGAGCACGCCCACGAGCAGCGCGAACATGGTCAGCGTGGCACTCAGGCCGCGACGCTTGTGGCCGCCGTAGACATCGATCAGCAGAATCAGGCACGCCGAGACCGCTACGCACACATCCGGAATCACGGGCCAAACAGCGCTCTGGCCGAGTGCTGTCATGGCGCAGCCACCGGGATCTTGCTGACTATGACCTGCTGGACCAGGTGCTGCACTGAGCTCTCCATCATATTGAGCATCGGCGCCGGCCAGACACCGAGCAGCACCACCACCGCCGCGAGCGTGCCGAGCACCAGAAATTCGCGATGGTTCAGATCCGACATCGCTGCGACCTGCGCATTGGCCACCGGCCCGAACACGACACGTTTGACCAGCCACAGATTGTAAACGGCTCCGAGCACCAGGATCGTCGCGGCCAGCAGCGCGAACCAGAAGCTCGCCTTGAAGCTGGCGAGAATCACCAGGAACTCACCGACGAAGCCTGAGGTCCCCGGCAGACCGCAATTGGCGAGCGCAAACAGCACCATGAAAGCTGCGAATTTCGGCATGACGTTGATCACGCCGCCATAGGCGCTGATCTCGCGCGTATGTAGGCGGTCGTACAGAACGCCGATGCAGAGAAACAGCGCGCCGGAGATCAGGCCATGCGAGATCATCTGCACCACCGCGCCATCGATCCCGAGCACACCGCCCTGGCTCGAGCCTGTGGCCGACAGAATGAAGAATACGAGGAATGCCCCCATGGTGACGAAGCCCATATGCGCGATCGAGGAATAGGCCACGAGCTTCTTCATGTCCTGCTGTACGATGGCCACGAGCGCGATGTAGATGATCGCGATCAACGAGAGCAGCACGATCAGCCAGTCGAGCTCGCGGCTGGCGTCGGGCGCGATGGGCAGGCTGAAGC
>JBEKUL010000190.1:0-4162 GCA_049515055.1 Steroidobacteraceae bacterium
GCCCTCGGATCGCCTCGCTCCAGGGCCACACGCGCCAATTGAAAGTCGCGATCATTGTCCGTTTCCGCATCTACGTTCATCACTCCATAGGCGCGAGCATTGTCAGTGTCCGCCCGCACGCTCGCCACGGCGGCCCTCGAAATTGCATACGGATTGTCGCTCACCACGGCATCCAGATCATGGGTCCATAACGGCCCCAGCGTGAGCGCGCCCCCCGGCGTGCCTGTTCGCGCTCGATCCTGCTCGTTTCGGCTCGAAGCCACGCGGATGACTTCGGAATAATCCCCCTCGGTGCCACTTTTGTCCGCAAGACAGGTTGCTGCAATAAAACTCTGCCAAGCGGGCGCGACTGTCGCCTTGCTCTCAAGGCTGGCGTTCACACAGTGTCTCGCCATCTCTACAGCTGCTGCATCGTGTCCCAACATGCGTTTCGCAATGACTACACTTTGCATGCCCCGCCAGAATCCCGGCAATGCTGCGAGCGAGGCGCGCTCCTCAGCCGCGAATTCTGCGAGATCGTGGTCCCTGTAGTAGCCGACAATGCCACCCACACTTTGATGTGCCCAGGCGCGTTCGACCGGATTTTGATCACGCAAAAGTCGTTGCATTACCGCTGCGTACTCATCGATGCGTCCTGGGATGAGCAGATAGTTTGCAAATCGGTACGGTTGGGGTTGAACATAGATCGATTCCGCTGCCTCGCGGATCAGCTGGCCCAGGTCTTCAGTCCGCCCGCTGAACGATTTGGATCGTTCCTTGTCCGTGCGGGCAGTGACCGCAATTCCAGTCGGTGTCTCATAGACCTCGCCCGATATGTGAGACTCATGACCCAGCGTCTCATGCAGGTACCGGCTCAACTCGCCAAACGACACGCCCGTCTCCGGAATCTCGACCTTCAGGTCCCGACCCCAGCTGCTGCTGTAGGAGTTGGCCGGGCGCGCACTACTGACCGACGCTGCGGCCTCCATGTCGGCCAGATGATCCAGGACCTGCTTGGCGATGACCTCGCCAGTCAGCCCACGCTGTGCCAAATCCGGTGGGACCTCGAACGCATCGATCAGCACGCCGTGGGCTTCGATGGCATTGCGGATCATCAATAGAGCACCAATGCCGATGACCGTCGCGACGGCGATCACAAACACCTGTAGCCCCAATTTCAGCCGTTCGCGGGAGCGCTTGAGTTTGAGCAGTTGCAGGTTGACGGCGCGTTGCTCGTGCAGGTGCTCGGTCTGAACTTCGACCAGATGGCTTTGTTTGTCGAAATAGGTACCGGCTTTCTTGGCCAGCTCGGGATCAGTCTCGGCCGCCTTCGCCGCTATCGCTGCCGCGGTGGGGTCCAGGCCAGTCTCTGGGACCGAGCCTTCAACGGGCGCTTCGGGTTCCGCGCCCAGTATTCCTGAGACTCCGCCTGATTCGGCCATACCCGTCCCCATCCTGGATGCAACGTAGCCTACCTCACGCCGCGCACGGCCGCTTCCAGGCTGTCATTCTGGGACCTCCATCGACCGGGTTTGGCCGCTAGCAGAAATTGGCAGGCGCGAGGACGGCCCAGGTGCGTCGATGATTGGCGTAAGTTACCCACTCCACGCTAGGTTGCGCCGAATGCTCCGGGAAACGCTGCATCCAAAGTCTGAAGGTCCCGCGGCGTGAGAGCTATCGAAAGCGCCACAGCGTTTTCCTTGACGTGCGCTGGAGACCCGGATTCGGGAATTGCGATAACGTTCCCGCTGCGAATGACCCAGGCCAGCGCGACCGCGGCGGCCGAGCAACCATGGATAGTACCGACCTGCGCCAGCGTGCGGTCACCTATTACGAGGTTATTGCCGCCGCCGAGCGGAGAGTACGCCATGACCGGAAGGTTGTGCTGCTTGCACCACGGCAGAACATCGCGCTCAATGCGACGATTGTTGAGACTGTAAGGGACCTGATTGGTGGCACAGCGATGGCCGTCTGGAACGCGGAACAGATCTTCCATCTGGTCAACGTTGAAATTGGATACGCCCCAAGCGCGAATCTTCCCCGCCGCGCGTAGTTGTTCAAATGCCGCCACCACGCCGGTGAATTGCGCGCTGGGAACCGGCCAATGCAGCAAATAGAGATCCAGATACTCGCTGCCGAGACGAGCGAGGCTTGCCGCGCAAGCACGCGCGATACCATCGCCAGACACTTGATCGGCCTCCACCTTGGAGACCAGGAATACGCGGTCGCGCTGACCGGCAATCACGTGATTAATGACTTGCTCGGAGCGGCCGTCGCCGTAGTCTCCCGACGTATCGATCAGCGTCATGCCGAGCGAAAAGCCTGTGCGCATCGCCTCTTCCTCAACAGCTAGCGGATGCCTTCCCTGACCGAGCTGCCAGCAGCCTTGACCGAGCGCCGGGACGGTAGTGCCGTCTGGAAGCTTTACGGTACGCGCTGCAGGCCTCGACGCCGCGCCAGTACCAAGAGCTTGTGCGGTTGCTTGCGCCGCAATCATTGAACTTAAGGCGGGAAACGCTAAGCCGAAGGCCGCACAACGTGCACTAAATTGTCGTCGATTAAGCAACTGCTTGTTCACAGTGTCATCTCCTTCGAGCTAGACAATTGTAATAGGCTGAATGCGGTATGCCGATGACTCTTGCCGCTCAGCGCTGTTGCAGCGGATCCTGGCACTACGCGAAAGGGAGCCGTACAGCGCCGCTCCTTCTATCCAACACCCGCTCGCGCTGCCGATTGTCCCGGCAAGCCGGGAGCGGATCGCCCCTGCCTGAGCGTTGACTAAGCTATTTATTGTACGTACAATAATTGAGTGGAGATTGAGTTCGACGCCGAGAAGGATGCGCTCAATCGTCACAAGCACCGTGTGTCGCTCGCTCGAGCTGTCAGGATCGACTGGCCGAAGGTGATGGCAACTCCGGACAACCGCCGGTCGTATGGCGAGGAGCGATACATCGCAGCTGCACCCATCGGTGACGCCTGCATGTGGTCGTGTTCACGATCCGGAAGGGCACTCTGCGATTCATTAGTCTGCGGAAGTCAAATCGTCGAGAGATCAAACGCTATGAAACGCAAGACTAGACTACTGCGACCAACAATATTCGAGGAGGCAGCGATCAATCGCGCCATCGCTACTGACTCTGATACGCGCGAGCTAGAGACGTCGGACTTTAAGCGTATGCAGCCACTGCGCGAGATCCTCAAGCGTCGCGGGCGACCGAAAAGCGCTACGCACAAGATTCCGGTAACGTTGCGCCTCGATGCCAAGATTGTTGACTTCTTTCGTACCAGCGGCCATGGCTGGCAAACGCGCATGAATGATGCGTTAGCGGGATACGTCGGCAGAATGCGGCGACCGAAGGCCGGCGGGAAGGCCTTTTTGAAGTGGTAGCGGAGGAGCGATTTGCCCTGTCCCGCAGGTCGTAAAAATCAGGGTGAAGTGATCCGGGCCGACCGGGCATCCACATGTTCGTGGCTGACGCTGGCGGGATATTGCCGGCAGGGTTCTACCGCATCGACACAAGCAGCTGATCCTGGCCGCAGCGCAAACGATCGTACCGCCGCTCATGGCCCGTTGTTGTCGTTCGCGAACGGCAGCTTGCGGGCAGGCCGCCGGTTGAATCAGGGCGGAAACTTCATCCGCGCCAGAAGTGACTTGAACTGCGGCTCGTTGCGGATCGGATCAAGTAGCGGATCGACCTTAAGCCCCGCTAACGAAGGGTCGTGGATTTGCTCGGCTCTGGCCAGGTACTGCAGTGCAGCCGGGGCATTGCCCCACTGAGCGTAGATCTTCCACCTCCCCTACTCTGGCAGATTCATCTTGCGCAGCAGCGCTTTGAAGCGAGGGTCGCCATTGAGAGGTACTAGCGCAGTATCTGCTTTGATAAGCAGCAGTTGAGTATCCTTTTGAGTGAAGGCCCGCTCCAGCCAGCGGATCGCTTCATCTGACTGGCCACGTAGGGCGTACATATCGGCGATACTGTCAGCGTAGGTCCCCGCATACTCTTTGATGAACCCCGCGAGCGCAGCGTCCGATTCCACCTTCTTGCCGAGCGCGTAGAGAACCATGGCCATTCCCAACTGCTTTTCGCCGCGGTCGGTCGCCCGCTGCACTTCGTTCAATGCACCACCGCGATCTCCGCGCTCAAGGAGTAGATAGGCAGGAGAAAAGTGTTCATAACTATAG
>JBEKUL010000191.1:0-4147 GCA_049515055.1 Steroidobacteraceae bacterium
CAGGAGCATCGCGGATCTTGACCACGCCTCCCCCCAAACACTTCCTGCTCGCCTCGGACTTCGACCAGACCCTGAGCTTCAATGATTCAGGCTTGGTGTTGAGCGAGTTGCTCGGGATTGAGGGCTTTCAGCAGCGCGTCGCGGGCTTGGCGCAAACCAATCTCGTGCAGCAGGGCGGCGAGCTCGCATACCTGATTCGGCACGATCCGCAGTTTCGCGGCGTGCGGGTCGAGCATTTGCTCGAGACTGGCCGCCGCGTTCGTCTCAAGAGCGCGATCCCGGCGTTGGTCGAGTTTCTGGATCGCGGCCTCCCGGACTGCCGATTCTCCTTTTTTGTAATTTCCGCCGCACCGCGTGAAATCATTGTTTCAGCGCTTGCCGGCATCGTGCCGCCGGAAAACATCTACGGCACCGAACTGGATTTTGATGCGGCCACCGGTGAAGTGCGCGCGATCAAGCGCGTGCCGGCGGGCTATGGCAAGGTCGCCGTGATCGAGGAGCTCGAGCATCGCTTAGGCACAGCTCCCGATCGCACAATCTATGTCGGCGACGGAAGTTCCGATGTGCACGTCATGCTGCACGTGAACAATCGCGACGGATTCACGATCGCCGTGTCGGAAAACAAGCAGCTCGCGCACATTGCTCAAAGCACCGTGCTCAGCGATAGCGCCTTCAGCATCATGGTGCCGATTCTCAATCAGCTGCTGGACTGGCGACCCGGAGAGATTCGGGCATTATTTGAATCGAACGGATTGGTGCTGCAGGAATGGGAAAAAGAGCGCACCGATCACGTGAAGATCACTGAAATACTCAGCGCTGCCGCGCAGGCAGCGGCCTAAGAATCATCGCAGGGCGGCGGCTGCGAATCGCGGCCGCCGCCTCGAGAATTTTCGCGCGCGGTCAGGCCAGCGCTCAGGCGAAGACGCCGTATTCGGCCTGCAGGACCTCGCCCGTATTGATGTCTGTCAGCAGAGCATCGTCGCCCACGCGCACCCATTCATACCCGGCTGGCGGCACTTCGAGCGCGAATAGCCAATAGTCCCCGATGAGGTACTGCGGCCCCCAATAGGCGCGCGGCAGCCTGTCACCGTAGCCCCAATGCCGTGAGACAAAGCCTGCAGGACGATGATACGGCCCAATCTTGTAGCTTCTCGCCGCCTGGTAATTGTGCTGGTACGTCGTGCGATCGACGCTCGCCGGACGTGCGTTCCACCCTGTCGGCTCCGTAACCCGCTGATAGCCTGAGGGACCAGGGTGCGGCTCGGGCGGATGAGCCGGAGCTCTCGCGGCCGGCGCTCTCGGAGCGCTGTGCTGTTCAGCCGCTATAGCCCCGCTTACCAAAACAAAAGCCGCGACGAGAGCAACGCCCAACCTTGGTGTGTACGTCATGGTTTTCCTCCTTTCCGTAATCGAAATGACAATTGCTCGGGATACTTCGGTGCGCTCATACTCCTCCAATAGCACATCGCCGCATAAAAACGACATAGGAGTGTCCATGAAAATATTCAAGGTGGCCGCCCTAGCCGCAGTATCGCTGCTGGTCGGTATCGGAATTGGTATCGCCAAGGACAAGGGTGCGCTTGGCATTGATGCGATCCGGGGTAAACCGCCGCAAGAAGCAGCCATGTCCGCACTGGCCGAGGCCGAGCGGCTCGCCGGCAAGGGAACCTGGGAGCTGATCGCAGTGGGGCGCGTGTATTACTTGTCAGGCGACAAGCCCAGGGGCCAGGCGATATTTGACCGCGTGACGAGCGGCAAGCCGGGAGGCAGCGACTGGGAGCGCGTTGGTCAGGTATACGCGGAGGCCGGGGAGAATGACCGGGCTGCCGATTGCTTCCAGAAAATGCTGGCGGCGGACTCAAAGGACGACACGGGTCAGGCGCTGGTTGGAGCGTGGTATATCCGGAAGGGACAGCGGGATAAGGGCGAAGCTTTGTTAGCGCAAGCCTTTCAGCGTAATCCCGAAGAGGTCTGGCACTACATAGCTGCCGCAGAAGCATTCTTGGGAGTGCCGGCGGGGCGCTGAACGGCTGGCGGCGGTTGGCGCCGCGGGCGGCGAACGCCGGCGGTGTGGTGTGCTCGCGCGCTGAGGCTGGGCGGCTATCGCCTCAGATCTGAATTCGGCGCACATCGCTTTCCGGATACGGATATTCCATGTAGCGAGCGCTCGCGCGTGCGATGTCCTCGCCCAGGTAATGCGCGACGACCTTCAGCGCCATGTCGATGCCCGCTGAAATTCCCGCTGACGTGAACACGCGCCCATCCACGACAAAATGCTTGCCGTATTCAACGCTCACCTTGGGAAATGAATCGCGCATCCAGTCGAGCGCCTGCCAATGAGTCGTGGCGTGCAGTCCATCCAGAAGACCGGCGAAACCCAGCAACATGGAGCCGGTGCAAACCGACGTGACGATCTGCGCCTGCGCGGCTTGTGTGCGCAGCCATTCGAGCATGACCGGGTTCTTCAATTCCTTGCGCGTGCCCCATCCGCCCGGCACCACGAGGATATCCAGAGGCGGGCAATTCGCGAACGTAAAGTGCGGCAACACGATCATGCCGCCCGTTGTCGTCACCGGGCCCGCGCGTTCTGCAACCAACAGCACTTCAAAGGGCGATGGCGCCTCGTTTGGATTGGCATCGTTCAGGCGTGTTATCGAGAACACCTCGAACGGCCCGCAGAAGTCGAGCACCTCGACATTCTCGAACACGACGATCCCGACACGCTTCCTGTCCATCTGCACCTCGAGCAGCGCGAACCCGAAATCTGGCCGCTGCTCGGCATGATTTCCGATTTCCACTCATTACGCCAGAAACGGTGAAAGTCCTGTGCCCCTGGTGCGTCTGCAATTGTTCAACCCGGCCGCGGCCACTTAGAATCGTTGCGCCGGATGGCTGGTCCGACTTTAAACAACGCAAGGGGTGAGTTGGACTGATGCCGTACGAGCTCCCAAGATTCAATGCGGCGCAGCGCTACGTTCGGATCCTGCTGGCCGTCGGCGTCCTGTTCGCCATAGCTGGCGCTGTTCTGCTGATATTGGCGCTGCGGCAAGTCAACATTAGCTGGCTCGGCGGCGCGCGCACGGCGCGCGCATTCGGCTATCTGGGCCTCTCGCTGTGGACGGCGGCAGCGGGTTTTCTGTCCACCGCGATCCTCACGTTCGTGCGCCATCGCCTGCTCGCCGCCGAAATCGATCGCGACGCGCCGCCCTCCACGCCTGTTGAGCGGCCTGCGGCCGAGCCGGCGCCGAGCGGCCAGGGCTCATCGCCGGTCGCGCAATTGCAGCTCTTTCTGTCGCGGCTGCGATTGCACATGCAATCCTGGGACCGGCGCGGCGAATTGATTGCACGTTGGCCGCCGCCCCTGATAGCGATGCTGTTTGCGGCGCTCACGCTCGCCGGCATCGGAGCGCTGTGGCGCATGCCTGTCGAGCCTGCATTCGATGCTGTTTCACTGCAGCTGATCGGCGCGGCGCTGATCGTTCTGGCTTTCCCGTTGCTCGTACTGGAGCGCATGTACGCGAACACGGCGGTGGAGCTGCTGCCCGAGGCGCCTCAACTCGAGCGGCTGCTGCGTTTGCCGCTCACCGTGTGTCTAGCGCTCGCGGCGGAGCTCATTTTGAGATCGATCGATGTGAGCTGGGCCTCCGTGATCGAGCGCGTAGTAGGCGTTTTGATCGGCGTCGTGTCGCTGGAGTTGCTGCTGCGCTGCGCGGTGATCTTCTTTGTGCCCTTCGCACCCATCGAGCAGCGCCTCTCGCTCACCGACAGCGGCTTTGCCGGTGCAGTACTGCGCCTGAGGCCCCCGAGCTTAAGGACCATCAACATCGCGGTTCGCCGCCAGCTGGGCATCGATCTGTCTCGCAGCTGGGCACTGGCCTTCATCCAAAGGGCGGTGCTGCCGGTGCTGGTGGGGATCGGGCTACTGGGTTGGGCCGTCACGGGTGTGAGCGCCCTTGGCATCAATGAGCGCGGCATCTACGAGAGATTCGGAGTACCGGTGGCTGTCTTCGGCCCCGGTGTGCATGTGCATCTGCCTTGGCCATTGGGCACGATCCGCCTGGTTGAGATCGGGGTGGTGCATCTGCTGCCCATTGAGTTCGTGCTGCCCGGGGGGCAGCAGGCCGGCAAGTCCTCCAGCGTCGGGGCC
>JBEKUL010000192.1:0-4142 GCA_049515055.1 Steroidobacteraceae bacterium
GGTCGCGGTCGGCAAAGGGCTCCCGCTGTTCTCTGGTCTTGCAGCGCTACGGACTTTCAAACTCGTGCGCTCAACTCCGTTCCCGCGGGGAGCGGTGGCTCAAATCTATCGGCCGGCATAGGACCGCAGTTCGCCGATGGCGCTCTCGACTCCTTGCTGAGCCGAAGCGCCTGCCGGCCTGGTTTACACAGCGTTTTGCCAGCCGCTACCAATCGACCCAGCTGTTCGATGGCGAACTACCGAAGGGGTTCGGGCTGCAGCCAATCCCAAACGACCGGCCTGAAATACTCGTCTCCGTACCTGAGCGCGCGCTCGTCGAACTGCTCAGCGACGTCGGAAAAGCTCAATCGCTTCAGGAAACGCGCCAACTCGTCGAGAACCTGCGCACGTTGCGCGAGAAGACCTTCGAAAAGTTACTGGCACACACGACGAGGATCAAGGTTGTGCGCCTGGCAGAGCTGCTCGGAAGAGAGCTTGATCTTCCATGGGTGGCCGCTGCGAAGCGGCATAGCCAACGAATCGGCGGTGGAAAGCGCTGGGTGGCGGTTGCGAAATCCGGCGAGAGCCTTGACCTGAGGCGTTCATGAACCAGGAATACGTTGACACTGTCCGATTGCTGTTGGCGATAGCTCCCGCCGTGTTCCAATCGCCGCGCTTCGCACTCAAGGGTGGCACGGCGCTTAACTTGTTCCTGCACGACATGCCGAGGCTCTCTGTCGACATCGACGTTGTGTTTACCGATCACGCCCTCGGTCGCGAGGATGCACTACGGGCGATCGCAGCGGACCTCAAGGCCGCCAAGACTGCAATTTCGGTCTTGGGCTACCGCGCTAGCTTGCCCACCGTTTGGAGGTGGACAACGCAGCTGCCAAGGGAATTTTCTTCTTTCGCAGCGGTGTTGCGATACCGCCTTCGTGGGCTTCGATCTTCGACGACGTTCCGGGCTTTAATTCGAGCCTGATCCGAAATCGCAGCCCCCGCGCAACGTAGGTCACGCAGGTCAGCAAGCGCTGGTTCTGCTTGTCTAAAGCATTGTCCTTTTGTAATTCGTCAATTACTTAACCCGTGCTTCTTTTTAGTCGCCCGCCGATGCTCAGGGTGCGGTCAATCTTATTGAGCAACGCCGCCAACCTCAGGTCGACCGCCCGCAATTTTATGGCCCATGGTCGTTCCCCGCATCAAGCTGCGCCAGCACTCTGGGCCCACTCCCCACTAGCTTGTTCGGATCCATGCCTCGCGCATCGCACCAAGGCCTTAAAGCTGGCAACTGAGTAACTGTTCATCACTGACCGGTCTATTTAGCCAGATACGTGGGCGAATTCGTAATGGTATGCACGCGCCGATGCCCACGCCTCGACGGTGCGGGCGCAGGCAGTGATTCAGGATGAAAGGCTCTCGCGCCGATAGAATTGATAGACGATGGTCGAAGGATGCACCCGTTTGCCTGCCGGGGTCCTTTTACCATAATCGGCAGGCGAGTAGATCGTCCGCGCTTTTCCCAGTTCACTCGCCATGGATCATTGGTCGCGCGCAAGAGACGCACTCTTTTTCAGTCATTATTGCATCGCATACCATGGCATTAAAGCCAGATAACCGGCGCTGAGAAGCTGCCCGCGAACCTCGAACCGAACAGACCCGATGGCAATAGGAATCACCACTCAGCTGAGCGCCCCTGATGATCTGTCTGTCGCCCAGACGGCCATCTGGTTCGACCAGCAGTTGTTCGGCGATAGACCGATCTACAACACTGGCCAGGCCTTGACGCTTCGTGGATTGCTTCGATTGGATCTCTTGGAGAAAGCACTGCGAGAAACGATCGCCGAAAGTCCTGGTTTGCAGCTGCCGCCACGAGCGGTGCCATTAGATTTCGAACTGCATCAGCATGACTTTCGCCTAACCCCGGCGCCCCTGGCCGCCGCAGAGCGATGGATGCGGGCGGAGATGCACGTCCCCATTGCGATCGACGAGCCGCCCCTCTTCCGCTTTGCCCTTCTGCGCATCGCCGACGACCAGACCATCTGGTTCCAGAAGTACCACCACATTGTCATCGATGCTACCGGGCGGCAACTACTGAGTGCGCGCGTGGCGACACGCTATCGCGCTCTATGTCGATGTTCTGCCATACCGGCTCTGGAGGCGGCCACCCCAGAGGATGTGCTGAAGAAGGAACGTCAGTACGCGCAATCAGCGCAGCACGCTATCGACCGCGATTATTGGCTGCAGCGTTTTGCCGACCTGCCGGAACCGCTCGTAGGTGAGGACCGGCAGGGTTCGGAACGCGGGCGCTCCGGCCGGCACGCGCGCGCGAGCTTTACTTTACCGCGTCCCGCTTTCGCGCGACTGCAGCGTGTAGCGCAAACGCTGAACTCTTCTGCCTCGCGGGCAATCATCGCTCTCACGTACGCGGCATTCGCGCGCTTTTACGATCGCACGGACATCGTACTCGGGATCCAGCTCGCGAATCGATCCAATGTTGCCGATAAGCAAATGATAGGTATTCTCGCTCGACCTTTGCCGCTGAAGCTGGGAGCGCAACCAGGTGCTCCGATAGCAGACGTATTGCGCCAGGTCGATGAGGCGTTTGCCGCCGACTACGCGCACCGGCGCTTTCCCATCCAGGAGCTTACGACAGACCTCGGAATCGTACGGCGAGGATGGCATGGTCTGTTCGATGTGGTCGTCAACTATGTTCCGTTGGCTTATGAATTCGCATTCGAGAACGAACCTGCTGAGCTTACGAATCTTTCTTATGGCTTTGCCGCGCCCTGGATGGTAACGATCGCTGATACGGGCGCCGGTCGGGATCTTGATGTCGCGATCGACACCGATCCGGGACTCGTCAGCACGGACAGCGCTGCGCAAATGTCAGCGTGCTTGGAGACGCTGCTTCTATGGGGCGTCGAAGAGCCCGACAGACCGCTGCGGCTGCTACCAATCATGCCCGAGTCGGCACGAGGCGAGCTTCGCGTACTGCAAGCGGGCATGACGGCGTACCTGCCGGAGGACGAGACACTGACTTCGCTTTTTCTGACGCAGGCACAGAAACAACCGGACGGGGTGGCACTGGCATGCGGCGCGGAGGAACTGACCTTCGGCGCTCTTGACACCCGCGCAACTTGTCTGGCGCGGCGGCTGGCTGGGCTCGGTGTGGTACCGGGTAGCGTCGTCGGTATTGCGCTGCCGCGCACACCGGCCCTGGCGGCCGCGGTGCTGGCCGCGCACAAGGCCGGCGCCGCCTACCTGCCGCTGGATCCTTCGTATCCGGCCGAGCGAATACGCTACATCGTCGCCGACTCGGCGGTACCGGTAATCTTGACGTCGGCCGCGCTTGCTGCCTTCTTCGCCGACAGTGGCGCCCGGGTGTTGCTCGAGGAGGAGCCGGCGGACCTCGCACTCGACATCCGAGAGCCCTGCCCGCCACAGCCCGGGGACCTTGCCTACGTCCTCTATACGTCCGGTTCCACGGGCCGCCCCAAGGCAGTCGGCGTCGAGCACCGCAGTCTGGTAAATCTCGTCTGCTGGGGTCGCTCCGTCATTTCGGACGACGAGCTCGCCGGCATGCTGTTCTCTACGTCGTTGAACTTCGACCTCTCCGCCTTCGAGATATTTCTGCCACTCGTGTTTGGCGGCTGCATGTCATGGTAGAGAACCTGCTCGCACTGCCGACGACTCCTTGCCGCGAGCGCGTCAGGTTCATCAACACCGGGCCGTCCCTGATTCAGGCGCTGCTGCGCACCGGCGCGCTGCCTGGCAAAGTCACGACTGTGCTGCTGGCCGGCGAGAAACTCTCCCGTCACATCGTAGCCGAGCTTTCAGTCGCCGCTCCTGGGATCAGAATTCTCAACTGCTACGGTCCCACTGAAACGACCGTCTACTCGAGCTGTGCGCAGATCGATCCTGCGGCGCACACCGATCCCTCCATAGGACGGCCGATCTGGAACACGACATTTCATGTACTGAGCTCATCGGGCGGTCTCATGCCCATGGGTCAAGAAGGGGAGCTGTACATCGGCGGTGTCGGAGTCGCGCGCGGTTACCTCGGACAACCCGAGCTGACCGCCGAGCGATTCATAGCGGATGAGCATGGGCCCGGACGTCTGTACCGCACCGGCGATCGTGTGCGCTGGCGATCGGACGGCGAG
>JBEKUL010000193.1:0-4106 GCA_049515055.1 Steroidobacteraceae bacterium
CGCCTTCCTGCCGCCGGGTTTCGGTCCGGAGACCATCTGGGACTATGAAATCGGCGCCAAGAGCGACCTGTTCGACCACGCCCTGCGCTTGAATGCGGCCGTGTTCCGCTACCAGTGGACCGCTCTGCAGTTCGCCTCGCTGGTCGCCCCGGCGGTCAGCACGACGGCCAATGCCGGCGACGCCCACCTGACGGGAGTTGAACTGAACGCCACAGTCAAGCCGGCCAGGGGCTGGCTGTTTACGGGCGGCTTGACCTGGCTCAGCAGTCGGTACGATAACTTCAACGCCTACAGCGTGCCGGGCGGCCTGACCGGATATCTGACCGGCAATCCGAACTTCAACGCCGCGGCGGGGTCCCTCAACGCTACCGGCAATCAGTTGGCCGGTGCGCCGAATCTGAGTTTGAACATCACCGGGCAGAGGGACTTCTATCTGCCGAACGGCGGCGACCTCTTTGTCCGCGCCTCGTATGAGTATGTCTCCCAGACTTATTTCGACCCATCGAACGTGCCGATCAACTCGCGCCCGGCCTACAGCCTGGTTAATGCCTCCGGCGGCTACGGTTGGGGCGACGGCCGCTGGCAGGTGGCATTGTGGGGCAAGAACTTGACGAACAAGGTGGTGCCATCCGGCTTCAACGCCGGCTCGCCGCCTGACGAGTTCTACGTCTCCGACCCACGCACCTACGGCGTGCGCATCAACTTCAGGTACTGATAGGACGCCCGACGCCCGCATCGATCGATCGATGCGGGCGTTATTGTCTTGACGGAGCCACGGCAGCGGAACGCATCCGTGTGGTTGAGCTGCTTTGGTTCGCAGGGCCAATTCCAGGGCTAGCCTGCACTGGCGTCTGGCGATAGGTAAAACATCGGCGCGATATCGGGGACTACCCAAGGCCAGAGGTAGGGTGCGATCGCCGCTCTAATCGAATCGTAGGCGGTCGATTTTCCACCCAGGTCGGGAAAAATGCGGCTTACCGCAGAAAACCGGCGGTTCGAAGACCGGCGGCGATGAGTGCGGTCGGGGCTCATATGAGCCCCCATTTTCGGCAAAACTGAGGACGCTGTCGGCCGCGACAATTAGCTGATCCAGCACACGCACATTGAACAACGCCAGCGCAGCCGCGACGCGTTTGGTGATGAGCTTGTCGGCGTGGCTGTGCTCTTTTACGCCGCTGGCATGGTTATGCAGGAGCACACAGGCGGCAGCTTCACCACTGCGTGGGTAGACAGACGCACCGAAGCCATGTGGTTGCGCGAGATTTGCGGGACTCTGTCGAGCGCACCTTGGCTGTCGCCTCGATCGAGCTCGCCAGCTCAGCCTTTGAGTAGTGCGTGGTGATGCGAGCGCTCAAGCCTACCTCCAGATGACAACGGTCCACGGCACACAAAAACAAAAGCGGGAGGCAGATTGCGCCAGATGATCTTCTGCTGCACGGAGCTGAAATACACCTGCAGGAGATGCGCGAGATGGAACTTCCTGATCCGCCCGTCTTTCATTTGCAGACGGTGGAAGTATTGATACTGGGTGAAGACGCCTGCTTCGCCGAGAAGACTCGCGAGCTCACCCAGAAAGGCTCGCCTCTTCCGGTCGGGCATAAGCCCCAAAGCCAGCGAGGAGACTACTGCGTCGACACTCTCGTACCCCCGAGCGTGTACTTCCTCTCGAAGCGTTTCTGCGCTGGCATTAATAACAACCAAGCGGGGGTCGGAGATATTTGATTCCAGGTGCCTGGAAAACCGGGAATTGATTTCGAAGGCAAGCAGAATTGCGTCAAATGGAAGCAGGTGAAGCAGTCTTTGCGTCATGGCCCCTGTGCCCGGACCAACTTCAACAACAACGCGCGCCCGTTCCAGCGAAAGTGGTCCAAGCATGGCCTGCGAGAGATAACGGGAGCTGGGAACAACCGCACCAACGGTACGGAAGTCAGATACGGCCTCTATGGCAAACGTTGTCAGATCCATTTTTGTGTCACTTCGCCCTGAATCTCACGCCATTTGCGCTCCAATGGCAATGGCCTGGCAACATGAGTCCATTGACGCCTAGGGTTTCACGCTGAACGGCCACAAGCGGTCGTTGACGATAGCGCAATGCGCACACCGAAGCGCACGTCCGCGTGTGGGGTCTATTCCAGCCGTTCGACCGGATTCGACTTTTCTCTTGATCTTTATCAGGATTGCTTCCACATAGTCGAGCACTTCGTCCGGATGCGTAGTGGGTGGCCGTACTAACACGTCGCCCGTCTTCAATTGCGAAATCGTCGTACTGCCATCGGGCATCGTATACAAGTCTCGACGTGGTTGCACATCGATGCGGGGCCGCTGCAATCGAACCTTGAGCATCTGGCTGAGATCGGACGCGATCCCGGCGGCGGCATCACTCGGTTCAACGCGTTAACAAGGCTAACGGCATACCGTTTCCTGACATATGGCCGAGTTGGCAGATCGCCCGCATAATGCGTATGGCTATGTGTGGAGATTCATGTATGGCGACCAATGTCTCCATAGATCCTGATCTGATCGAGCGCGCGCTGGAAGTCAGCGGCGAGCGGACAACAAAAGCCGCGGTCACCAAAGCGCTGCAGGAACTCGTTGCCCGGCGCAAGCAGAACCGGAGATTGCGAGCTTCTCTGTCAGATTCTCTATGAATCTGGTGGCGTGAGCCAGGCCGACGCCCATTGCGGCCACCTCGACATTGGCATTGAGCACCGCGTGTACTTCCATAACGGCCACGTTACCGACGGGCGCCTCAATCAATTGCCCTGGACGAGCGACGACGTGTTCCGCCACCAATCCGTTCCTGTTGCGAGTGCCCCTTGCTACAAACTTATTCACGATCTGCGGGCCGAGGCAGCGAGCGATGAAGGAACTATCGAGGAAGCAGTCGCCCTATTGGGTCACGCCAGCAGCGAGACGACGAAGCGAATCTATAAGCGCAACTTGACGCGAGCCAAGCCTGGAAAATAGTTTCCAGAACTACCAGCACCTCAAAACTTATTTCAGAGCCCACGTTTTTTCCGCGGCCTCGCGTCGCTCTCGATACTCTGGTTCGGATACGGTTCGGCTGCTGCTCGAATCGGAGGTGACGTGCGCTTGCGCGGTAGTGTTTGCCCCGGACTTCAGCATTTGTTCGATGGAGTCTTTCGAAACCGGCTTGCTGAATAGGTAACCCTGCATCTGATCGCATCTCAATAAGCGCAAGAACTTGCACTGCTCCACGGTCTCCACTCCCTCCGCCACGACATCCAGATCCAACCCGTGCGCAAGCACGATGATAGCCGACACGATTGCGAGATCGTTTGGACTTTCGGTCACCATCCTGACGAATGAAGTATCAATCTTCAGGCTGTCAATGGGTAACCGAGCGAGGTAGCGCAGAGACGAATAGCCGGTACCGAAATCATCGATAGCCACTCGAACGCCAAGCTCACGCGCCGCCGTCAATTTCCGAATGCAATTCTCGATATCATCCACTACAACGCCTTCAGTGATTTCGATATCAATCCCCGCGTGGCCTACTTTGTCTATGCGCAGTGCCCGCTCCAACTCAGTGATGAAATTCTCATGTTTGAGTTGATTAGGTGAGACGTTGACCGCGATTCGCAGTGGTGCGAGACCTCGCTTTGTCCAGGACAGAAAATCCGTGGCGGCCTGTTTGAGTACCCAGCTACCGACCTTCAGAATCAAACCGGATTCTTCGAGAAGTGGGACGAATTGGCTAGGTGCAATCAAGCCCCGCCTGGGATGATTCCAGCGGATCAGAGCCTCAACTCCCACGATGCGGCCATCGCGAGAATTAACCTTTGGCTGATAGTACAACAGGAGCTGGCGCTCATCGATGGCGCGGCGGAGTTCTTTGATTCCTTTATTGTGCTGCCGCTTATCGAGTGATGCATTCGGCCGCCGGTCCGTAAGCGCGGGTCCTTTCGGTCCTGGATTCTTGGCGGCGTTGTTAGCCATTGGCATGTAGTGGCGCGCCATATGGGCCGCCGACCGATTGCTATCGCCGCGCGAGCTCCAGACCGTTCATTACCGGCATCTGCCAGTCGGTGATGATCACGGGAAACCATTCGCGCTCGAGAAGCTTGAATGCCTGAGCACCATCG
>JBEKUL010000194.1:0-5597 GCA_049515055.1 Steroidobacteraceae bacterium
AATCAAACCCCATACCATATAATAAACCGTCACTACACTTAACACGTTTTATCTTCCGATCACAGAACTCGACCTACCCATCCTTGAACGAGGCCGTGCAGTTCATCGGCTCGAGCGTCGCATGCGAAATGAACGCGTATGAGTAGGCGGCGCTCACGACTTTCGCGGCATGCTCGATCGCGCTATCCGGGTCGCCATCCACGCGTAGGTCGCGCTCCGGCTTCTCCTTGGCGAGCTGCGCGGCGCGGGCGTTGAAGCCGGCGGTCGAGTCGCCGGCGTGAGCGCCCTCGTCCCAATCGACCACGAGCTTCTGACGCGCCCGCTGCGCCCGCCACCATGTATCCGCCACGATGGCGACGCCGTGATGCAGGCCATCATCGGCCGGCCCGCGAGTCGGACCTTCGAGCACTCGCGGGCTGCCTTCCAGCACCAGCACGTGGCTCACGCCCGGCAACGCCTTGATCTCATCGATGTTGGCGCTCTTCACCCTGGCATCGAACACGGGTCCCTTCTGGAACACCGCATACAGCATGCCCGGAACTTTGACATCGATCCCGAAGGGCTGCGCGCCCACAACGATGCGTTTCTTGTCCGGATCGACCACCGAGGTTCCGATGATCTTGAACTTCGACTCATCCTTGAGCGTTACCTTTTCGAGGTCGGGCACTGGCAGGCGCGCGGCCCGTTCGGCCAGAGCACCATAGCCCAAGGTGCGTCCCGTGGGCGCGTGGGTCACCACGCTGTCCTCGGCGCTGCAGTCGGCGGCATTGACCTTCCAGGTCGCCGCGGCAGCCTCGATGAGCATCTGTCGGCCGGCGGCTCCGGCCTTGCGCAGCGGCATCCAGTTCGTGGGCGTCGACATGCTGCCGCCAGAGCCTTGGCGACCCATCGGGCCGCCCAGGTAGTCGGCCATCTCGATCACGACGTCCTTCCACGCCACGCCGAGCTCCTCGGCAAAGACCATGGGCAGCGACGCTTTGATCCCTTGGCCGAGCTCCGGATTGGGCGCGAGAATCGTGACCGTGCCCGAGGGCGCAATGCGCGCATAGATCGTGAGCTGGTGTTCAGCGTCGCTGGCACCTAAGCCCCGCGCCGCGCGCGCCCAGGCAGGAATGGTCGCCGCGAGCAGCAGTCCGCCACCGACGGCGCTGCTCGCCGCCAGAAACGAGCGGCGCGACAGCATGCTGCCGCCGGCGCTTTCCGCGAGATTCATGATGTCCGTGGTCATGGCGCTCAACCCTCCAGCTGGTTGACGACGTACCCGATCGCCGCCCGTATGCGAATGTAAGTGGCGCAGCGGCACAGATTGCCGGACATCGCGTTATCGATGTCGGCCTCCGTGGGCTTGGGATTCTTCTCGAGCAACGCCGTGGCTGCCATGATCTGTCCGGCCTGGCAGTAGCCGCATTGCGGAACATCGAGCGCGAGCCACGCCTCCTGCACCATCTTGCCGATCCGGGTCGCCCCGACGCCCTCGATGGTCGTGATGTTCAGACTGCCGGCGTGTTGAACGGGCAGCTGGCAGGAGCGCCTCGGCACGCCATCCACGTGCACGGTGCAAGCGCCGCACTGCGCGACCCCGCAACCGAATTTCGTGCCCGTCATGTTCAGCGTATCGCGCAACACCCACAATAACGGAGTGTCGCCTTCGACCTCCACGGCTTGCTCTCCAGCCGTTTGTGGTCTGCGGCGTTCAGATTGGGCTCAGCGCATGCGCAACAGATCGAGTTCCTCGTAGCGCACCGGATCGGTCTTGGCGCGAAGTGCCGCGACTTGCCCGGCTTTCACCGGCGCGGCGCCATTACCCCAGGACGTTCTTACGAAAGTCAGCAGCTCGGCGAGGTGCTCGTCGTTCAAAGCGGCTCGAAATGGGATCATCCGATAAGCATCCGGTGTACCGTGAACGACCACCGGTGAGGAGCCATTGAGCGTGATGTTGATGAGCGACACCGCATCCGGATCGAGCACCGCCGGGTTGCCGGCGAGCGGAGGAATGTAGGGCGCAGCGCCCTTACCGTCTCGCCCGTGGCAGCCGGAGCAATTCTGGACATACTCCAGTGAGCCCGGTGTATTGAACTGGGATGCGTTCAAAGCTGTCTCCGTTGCCGCATTATAGCTCCAGTCCGGCTGCGTCTCGGTATAGGCCGGCGAGAGCGATTTCAAATAGTGCGCGATCGCGCCGTTGTCCTCATCGCTCAAATACTGGGTGCTGTAGTTGATCGCATCAATCATCGATCCGAAGGCGCTGCCACCGGCGTTGTGACCGGTCTTGAGATACTCGATGAGGTCGGCCTCTGACCAGCGACCGAGGCCGGATGCGTTGTCGCCGCGCAGGTTGACCGCCGACCAATTATCGAGGGGTGCCCCTGAGAGATAGGCCCGGTCGGCTTGCGTGAGCGCCTCTTCCTCGAACACCCATCCGCGCGGCGTGTGGCAGGCCCCGCAATGGCCCAACCCCTGCACCAGATAGGCGCCGCGGTTCCACTGCGCGTCCTGTCCGGGGATGCTCTGGTAGGGCGCTTTGTCGAGGAACACTGCGTTCCAGATCGCGAGCGGCCAGCGGATGCTGAGCGGCCAGGGGATACCCGTGGGTCGGTTCGCCTGGGGCACCGGTGCCACGGCGCGCATGAAGAAGGCATAGAGAGCGCCCACATCCGCGTCCGCGAGCTTGGCGTATGACGGATACGGCATCGATGGGTAGAGATAATGTCCATCTCGGGCGACCCCGAGCCGCAGCGCGCGGTCAAAATCCTGCAACGAATATTGCCCGATTCCCGTCGCAGGATCCGGAGTGATATTGGTGGTGTAGACCGCGCCCAGTGGGGTCCCCATGCCGCGTCCGCCGGCAAACGCGGCGCCGCCAGGCACCGTGTGGCATGCGACGCAGTCGGCAGCATGAGCCAGATACTCGCCGCGGCTGATCTCCTGCGGGCTCATCACCGTCTCCGGCACCGCCGCGTTGGGACGGGCCAGTGGTTCAATCACCAGGGCCAGCAGCCCCAGCGCCACGCCGTTGCGAACGACCTTGAGCATCTTCTTCGTCTTGCCGCCCCGCCTGAAACGCGCCCCATCATAAGTCATGCCAGCCGCATCGCAAGGTCTGAAAGGCCGGCGCGCGTGGGGCGCGCGAAATGCCAATAACATCATGATTATTATGATATTTTCCAAGGGTGAACCGCGCTGTCGTTATATACCTGGCCACATAACGGGTCGCCGAGCAGAGCGCTCAAGCGTAAATGCGGCTCAGCAGCCAAATCGAGCCGAACCCGGCCAGACCGGCGGCGACACAGCCCAGCCAAGGGCGCCAGCGCTCGCGCGCGGGACTTCAGGGTCCGCGCCGCGCGCTATCACTTCACTCTGATTTTCACAGTACGTGGGACAACGCGGGTTCCACAAAATTTCGCTCGGGGTACCATCGGGCGAATGACTCTCTGGGTGGGAACATCGGGATACAACTATCCGGAATGGAAGGGAAGCTTCTATCCCGAGAAATTCCCGACGACAAAGATGCTGCCCTATTACGCAGAGCGCTTCTCAACGGTCGAAATCAACTACACCTACTACCGCATGCCGAATGAGAAAATACTCGCCGGCTGGAACCACGAGACGCCAGATCATTTCAAGTTTGCCCTGAAGGCGCCTAAGCGTATAACCCACATTGCGCGGCTGCGCGACTGCGCGGATCTGGTCGGGTATTTTGTCGACATTGCGGTCACACTTGGACCAAAGCTGGGCGCGATACTCTTCCAGCTGCCGCCCAACCTGCGCAAAGATCTGACTCTATTGGACGCCTTTCTGGCCAACCTGCCCGTTGGTTTGTGCGCGAGCTTTGAGTTCCGGCACAGCTCCTGGCTCGAGGATGCAGTCTACGAGCGTCTGAGCGCGCGCAATCTGGCGCTGTGCATCGCGGATAGCGAAGAGCGGTCGACCCCGTTCGAGATCACGGCTGACTACGGCTACTTCCGCTTGCGTGACGAGGGATATCGAGGGGCCGACATCGTGCGCTGGGCTCACGCTATTCGGGACAAGACAGCGTCGTGTAAGGACGTCTACGTCTATTTCAAACACGAGGAGAAAGGCAACGGTCCGGACTTTGCATGTCAATTGGTGCAGGCCCTCGGCGGATAGGGCGTGGCACAACCACCCAGTGGCCTCGCGGTCCGCGCCCTCACCTCGCAGTCCGAGTCGATCTGGACAAGAGCTTTCGCAGGGATTGCCTCTTCTCACTGACCTGCGCAACGGTTTGCGGCCAGCGCACCTTGTGGAGCGTAGAGGTGGTTCGGAAATCCTCCAGTGGGACGGCTCGCAGGGGATCGATGCCGAAAAGAAGAAATACCCTGACCGCGGCGATATCGCCGGCGATATCGGCGACACGCTCGAGGAGTTTGAGACCAGCCCTTTCGTCTCGAGTGGCAACTTCTTGTCGAATGAATGCACGCGCGACATCCACGGCGAGCCGTGCCTGGGCGATTCCTGCAACGGTGCGCTTCTCAGCTAGCAAGTGCAGGTTCTGGATGCGGCTGTCCAGCACATCCAGGGGGTGGATCACTCGCAGGTGACCGATGTGCGGCAATTCCATCTCGATCGCGCGACGAGCGAGGTCTTTGGTGGTAAGACCGGCGACCCCCGAGAGGAAATCCACCTGCTTTACCTTGCCGCTCTTAGTACGCTGGGTCACCTTGCCCGTTTGCGGTGTCGAATCGTCGAGCGCAGGGATCCAGATCTTCCAGCCGAGGCTACTGGCAAGATCTTTGGCGAGACTTGAATCGCCAATGAAATCGGCATCTGCCGTCACTCCCGAAACCAAATCCACGGGGCGCTCGGTCTGCAGGTGATCCGCCCAGAAGGCGAGCGCCTGGCCGCCGACGAGCAGGCCGCGCGGCGAGCATATGCTGAGGATCTTCTGCACGTCCTCCGGGGTCAGGGGCGCCTCGGTCTGTGCCTCACTCTTCATCGAAGGCATTCGGGTATTTCAGCACCCGCGCGGCGCGCGCAAGCTCCGGGGGGATCATGTGCTTCTTGCCCCACTGCTCATCGTGTGCCCCAGCCACGGCTGCGGCCGGCAACGAGTTGAAAGCTCGCGCAGATAGCACTACGGCGACCAGCCGGCCGTGCTTCACGATATCTACGCGCCCCAGCGCCGCGACATCATCGAGGAGCCCACCGAAATTGTTCTTGGCGTCACTGGCGGATATTCTTTTTGACATTTGTCCATTTTAGCTAAAACTCTCACTATCAGCAAGCGCGGCAAAGTAGCAGAACTGGAGGTATCGGCGCTCTCTTCGATCTTCGTTAACAGCGCCTCGCCCGCCGCACCAACAGTGAGCTGCGCGGCACCATTTTATTGGATCACCTTGCGGTCGGCGTTCGCAGACGTACGGTGGGGCGGACACATTGCCTACTCAGAGCATTCAAGGCTAACTGGCCTCGAAATTGAAAGGGCATACCCGTCGTAAGGCGGGGACGCAAAGCCTCCGGTCTTGGTTCCGATAGGGACATGAGATAGCGGGGTTGCCGGCTTCGCCGCGACGCGTGGGCTTCGTGACGCCACCGTCAGTCCGCTTCTCTCCTATCGATACGCAATCGCCAGAGCGCTT
>JBEKUL010000195.1:0-3979 GCA_049515055.1 Steroidobacteraceae bacterium
GGTGGCCGGGGACTTGACATAGATTTTCGAGAGCGTCTGCGGATCGCTCTGCAGGCCCGGGGTGATCTCCAGGATCACATGATAGGCGTTGAGCTGCGTGAAGTACTGTGTCACCTGCCTCTGACCGAAGGCATCATCGAGGGTCTGATCGATCAGCGAGGGCTGGATTCCAAAGCGTGCGGCCTGATCGCGATCGATGGTCATCGACAGCATGGTGCTGTTGGTCTGCTGATCGGAACTCACGTCGCGCAATTCCGGTAATTGCTGCAATCGCTTGACTAACTGCGGAGCCCACTCGTTGAGCTCGTCGATGTCCGCATCCTGCAACGTGTACTGGTATTGCGTTCGGGCACCGCGCGCGCCGACGTTCAGATCCTGAGAGGCACGAAAGTAGAGTGTCGCTCCAGGCACTTCAGCGACCTTATCGCGCAGGCGTCGGATGATCTGATCGGCACTCGCGCCGCGCTGATCCAGGGGCTTGAGTGCGATAAAGATCATGCCGTTGTTGAGCGGTCGACTGCCGCCGACTGAGCCCGCGTAGCTTTGCACACCCGGATCATGCGCGACGATATCGGTGAGCAGATGCTGGCGGCGCACCATCTCGGCGAAAGAGATATCCTGCGGCGCATCCGACTGCGCGATGATGATGCCCGTATCCTGCAGCGGGAAGAAGCCCTTGGGGATCATGATGTACAGCACCACCGTCAGGGCCATAGTGGCAAAGAAAGTGGCCAGGGTCGCGCGCTGGTGGCGCAGTACGAAATCAAGGCCGCGCGTATAGCCGGACAACAGCAAATCGAAGCCGCGCTCGATGAGCCGATACACCGGCCCGTGCCGGGCATGCTTCTCATCGCGCAGGAACAGCGCGCACATGGTCGGGGAGAGCGTAAGGGCGACGAAGGCCGAGACCGCAATGGTCATCGTGACGGTCACGGCGAATTCGCGAAACAGGCGCCCGACGATGCCGCCCATGAGCAGCAGCGGAATGAACACCGCCACCAGCGAGATGCTAATCGAGAGGATCGTGAAGCCGATCTCGGAGGCCCCCTTGAGCGTCGCCTCCAGCGGCGGCAGGCCGTTCTCGATGTGCCGATGGATGTTCTCGAGCATCACGATGGCATCATCGACCACGAAGCCCACCGCAATCGTGAGGGCCATGAGCGAGAGGTTATCCAGGCTGTAGTGCATCCCGTACATCAGTGCCGCGGTGCCAAAGAGCGATAAGGGCACCGTGACGCCGGGGATGACCGTGGCCCAGACGCTGCGCAGAAACAGGAAGATCACCATGATCACCAGCGCGATGCTCAGGCACAGAGTGCGCTCCACATCGCGCACCGAGGCCTTGATGGTCGTGGTGCGATCGGCCACCTGATCGATCTTGATCGATGGCGGCACCGATAGCAGCACCTTGGGCAGCAGCGCGCGGACACGATCGTTGGTCTCGATGACGTTGGCACCCTGCTGCTTGAAGATCTGCAGAAAGATTCCCGGCTTGCCGTTCTGCCAGGCCACCGACTGGCTGTTCTCGGCCGCATCCACTGCCACGCCGATGTCGCGGATGCGCACCGGGGCGCCGTTCTTGTAGGCGATGACCACGTCGTTCCAGGCCGCGGCCTTGTTGAGCTGATCGTTATCGTAGATCGCGAAGCTGCGCAGCACGCCGTTGATCGAGCCTTTGGGCGCATCCACCGTCGCCGCGCTCATGACGGTGGCGATGTCCTCGAGCTGAATGCCCAGCGCCGCGACCTTGCCTGGATCGACCTGCACGCGCACCGAGGGCTTCTGCTGCCCGCCAAGACCCACCTGCCCGACGCCGGGAATCTGCGAGATCTGCTGCGCGATCACCGTCTCCGCGTAGTCATCCACGGCCGTCAGCGGCAGCACATCGGAATGGATTCCCAGCAGCAGTATCGGCGTGTCGGCCGGATTGACCTTTCTATAGGAGGGTGGCGCGGGCAGATTCTTCGGCAACTGGCCGCCGGCCGCATCGATGGCCGACTGAATATCTTGCGCGGCCGCGTCGATTTCGCGATCCAGGCCGAACTGCAGCGTGATGCTCGCACTACCAAGCACACTGGTGGAGGTCATTTCCGTGAGGCCCGGAATCTGCGCAAACTGATACTCGAGCGGCGTGGCTACCGAGGAGGCCATCGTCTCGGGGCTCGCACCGGGCAGGCTCGCGGACACGGAGATGGTTGGAAAATCCACCTGCGGCAGCGGCGCGACCGGCAACAACGGCCAGGCCACTATCCCGACCAGCAGAATGCCGGCCATGAGCAGCGAGGTGGCGATCGGCCGACGGACGAAGGGCTCGGAAATGCTCACGGCGAGGATCTCATCCTACTGTGCCGCAGCCTGCGGAGTTTCTCTGGCATGATTCGCAAAATTATCCCCAAAGCTCCCGGGCCGCGCATGTCATCCGTGAATGATCCCTACGAGTGGATAGAGTCTTTCGCTCATCAGGCGCCTGAGCGCCCGTTTCTGCAAACGCCCGCAGGGCGCCGTTTGACATATGAGACGCTGCATCGGCAATCGGCCGCCTGGGCCAGCGCGCTGTTGCGTCGGGGCCTGGAGGTGGGTGATCGGATCGCTGTACGTGTCGATAAGTCAATCGAATCGATCTTACTGTACCTCGCCTGTCTGCGCATCGGCGCGGTATATGTGCCCATCAACACCGATCATAGCGCCAGCGAAGTCGAATATTTCCTGCAGGATGCGCAGCCCCGTCTCGCCATTGTGCGCCCCAACGATGCGGCCCTGCTTTCGCGCATCGCAGCGCAAGCCGGTGTCGCTCATCTTGAGACTCTCGGCGCCGAGCGCGAGGGCTCTTTAACTGAGCTCGTTGAGCGCTGCGACGCCCAGCCGCCGCCACCAGTCCGCCTCGGGGCCGAAGGCCTCGCGGCCATCCTCTACACCTCGGGAACCACAGGCCGGTCCAAGGGCGCGATGTTGACGCGCGGCAATCTCGCCTCAAACGCAGCCACGCTGGCCGCAGCGTGGCGCTTTACCGCGAGCGACGTTCTGCTGCATGTGCTGCCGCTTTTCCATGTACATGGACTATTCGCGGCCCTTAACACTGTGCTTGCGTCGGGGTCGAGCCTGCTGCTGCTTGACGGGTTCGATGCCAGGCAGGCATTACGCTACTTCCCGGCGGTCACCGTCTTCATGGGGGTGCCCACCTATTACACTCGCCTGCTGCAATTACCCGAATTGGACCGCGCGTCGAGCGCAAACATACGCCTGTTCGTTTCCGGATCGGCGCCGCTGTCGGTCGCTACCTACGCGCAATTCGAGCATCGCACCGGGCAGGCCATTCTCGAGCGCTATGGCATGACCGAGACTTTGATGAACACTTCCAATCCATATGACGGTCCACGACTGCCTGGATCCGTGGGTCCGGCGCTACCCGGCATCGCGGTGCGCATCGTCAACACGGACTGCGGCCGGGTCGAGAGTGCGCCCGACTTGCTTGGGGCGATTGAAATCAAGGGCCCCAATGTTTGTGCCGGCTACTGGCGCGATCGCGAAAAGACCGACAGCGCGTTCAGTGCTGATGGCTGGTTCAAGAGCGGCGATCTCGGACGTATCGATCGTGATGGCTATCTGCACATCGTCGGGCGCAGCAAGGATCTCGTGATCAGCGGCGGCTACAACGTGTATCCCAAAGAAGTGGAAGCCGTGCTGGATGCACTGCCCGAGGTGCTCGAGAGCGCGGTATTCGGCGTGCCCCATCCCGACTTTGGCGAGGGCGTCACCGCCGTAGTCGTTACCTTCCCCGGGGCGCTGGTCTCGGAAGCGCAGATCATCGCTGCAATTAAAGCGCGCCTGGCGCGCTACAAAGTGCCCAAGCGCGTACTGCTCGTCGAGCAGTTGCCGCGCAATGCCATGGGCAAGGTGCAAAAGAACACGTTACGCGAGCGCTATGCCTCTCTCTATCAGCCCATCTGAGATTACGGTTTCGACAGCAGATCCGGTTTCT
>JBEKUL010000196.1:0-3924 GCA_049515055.1 Steroidobacteraceae bacterium
CCGACATATTGTTTCTCGATGAGCCTACCAGCGGTGCCGATCCGCATGCGCGGCGCGTGTTCTGGCGCCGCATCACCGCGATGTCCGAGCAAGGTGTGACCGTCATCGTCACCACGCATTTCATGCAGGAAGCCGAGTACTGTGATCGCGTGGCCATCATGGACTCCGGCAAGGTGCTGGCGCACGGATCGCCGGGCGAGATCCGTCAGAGCGCGCGCCGGGGCGCAGCCTCCGAGCCCAGCATGGAAGACGCCTTCATCGCGATCGTCGAGCGCTCGCGAGTCGCGCAGCGGGCAGTGGCATGAGCCTCGGACCCAAACTGCGGCGTATCCGTGCGCTGGTGCGCAAGGAGACCTACCAGGTGCTGCGCGATCCCTCGAGCATCGCCATCGGAATCGTATTGCCACTGATTCTGATTCTGCTGTTCGGCTACGGCCTGTCGCTCGATGTAAAGCACGTGCCATTGGCACTGGTCATCGAGGATCCTTCAGCCGACGCCAGCGCGCTCGCGGGTGCATTCGAGCTCTCCCCCTATTTCCAGTCCCGCCGCATGCGCTCGCTGGCGGCGGCGCAACAACTGCTGCTGCAGCAGAAAATCGACGGCATCGTGCAGCTGCAATCCGACTTTTCGCGTCGTCTGGCCGCGGGACAGGCGCAAGTGCAGTTGCTGGTGCATGGGGGTGATGCCAATCGCGCGCGCATCATAGAAGGCTACGTGCAGGGCGCGGTCGGCGTCTGGTCGGCGCAGCGCGCCGCCGAGGGACAGGAACAGGGACCCGATCCCGTCACGCTCAGCACCCGCATCTGGTTCAACGAGGCCAACGACAGCACCTACTTCCTCGTACCCGGTTTGATCGTGCTGGTCATGACGCTGATCGGTGGGCTGCTGACCTCGATGGTCATGGCGCGCGAATGGGAACGCGGGACGCTCGAGGCGCTGCTCGTCACGCCGGTGCGTAGCGATGAGATTCTGTTCGGCAAGACGCTGCCCTACTTTCTGCTCGGCATGCTCGGTCTGGCAGTGTGTGTGTTTGCCGCAGAGGTATTGTTCCGGGTGCCTCTGCGCGGCAGCCTGTGGGTGCTGCTGGGCGCCTCGATGCTCTATGTGCTGGTGGCGCTCGGCATCGGCCTGTTGATCTCCTCCTGGGTCAAGAACCAGCTGATCGCCAGCCAGCTGACCATGCTCGTCACCTTCATGCCCGCCTTCATGTTGTCCGGCTTCCTGTTCGATCTGCGCAGCGTACCCCTGGCGGTGCAGGTGATCACCTATCTGCTGCCGGCTCGCTACTACGTGGCGCTGCTGCAATCGGTATTTCTGGCCGGCAACGTCTGGTCCGTCATCGTGCCGAACACGCTGGTACTGGCTGGCATGGCAGCCGCCTTGGGCCTGAGCAGCCGCGCCGTCATGACCAAGCGCCTGCTCTGATCCCCCGTGCTCGCCGCGCTGCTCCGAATCCTCGCCCTCACTCGCAAAGAGCTGCTTGCGGTGCTCAAAGACCGACGCGCGCGCATGAGTCTGCTGACGCCGCCGATCGTGCAGGCGCTGATCTTCGGCTACGCCGCCACCTACGACCTCAATCACGTACCTTACGCCGTGATCGATCAGGATCGCAGTGCCAGCTCGCGTCAGTTGCTCGCGGGACTCGACGGCTCGGGTCTGTTCGAACGCGTCGCGGACCTGCACGGCGCGGCTGATCTCGCCCGCTATATCGACTCACGCCGCGCACTGCTGGTGCTGCAGATTCCCTCGGACTTCGAGCGGCGAGTGTTCGCCGGCTCCGGCGCCACAGTGCAGGTGATAGCCGACGGGCGCAATTCCAATACGGCTGGAACGGCGCTCGGCTATCTCGGCAGCATCGTCGATGACTTCAACAGTGATTGGCGCAGCACGCATGAGCTCGCACCGGCGCCCGTGCAGGTGGTAAGCCGTGCCTGGTACAACCTCAATCTCGAGACGCGCTGGAACATGATTCCCGGCATGATCGGAACGTTGACGCTGATCCAGACCATGATGCTCACTGCCATGTCGGTGGCACGCGAGCGCGAACAGGGCACGTTCGATCAATTACTGGTCACGCCCTTCCGTCCCTACGAGATCATGGCCGGCAAGGCCTTGCCATCGATGTTCGTCGGCATCATTCAGGCCACCGGCGTGCTGCTGGTCGCGCAACTCTGGTTTCACATACCGTTCGCAGGCTCCTACCTGACGCTGTTCTGTGGACTGCTACTGTTTCTGTTGGCTGCGATCGGCATCGGCCTGCTGCTCTCATCGGTCGCAGCCACCATGCAGCAGGCCATGCTCTACTCGATGCTGCTGATCATGCCGTTCTCGCTGCTCTCGGGTCTGACCACGCCGCTGACCAACATGCCGCGTGCGCTGCAGTACTTCACCGCCCTCAATCCGTTGCGCTACGCCATCGATGTAGCGCGTCGCGTGTACCTGGAAGGCATCGGTTTGAATCTGCTCTGGTCGGATCTTTGGCCTCTGGCGCTACTGGCGAGCGCGACGCTCGCTGCCGCATCGTGGATGTTCAGTCATCGGATGCAGTGAGGAAGAACATGCGTGTGACCCTGCTGATTGGATCCCTGCTGCTGCTCGCCGGCTGCGCGGCGGGTCCCAATTTCCAGCGACCATCACCCCAGGTACCCGATCATTGGTCGAGCCCCAGCGCGGTCAATCGCCCCGACGCCGGGGCGCGCGACAGCACCATCGAAGAGCGCGACGCACAGCTGCGGCGCTGGTGGACTGAGTTCAACGATCCGACCCTGTCTTCGCTGATTGAGCGCGCCCTGGCTGCGAACCTCGACCTGCACCTGACCGTGCTGCGGATCGAGGAGTCGCGCGCGCAGCGTGCAGTGACGGCCGCTTCACTCTGGCCGACCCTGTCCGCCGACGCCTCCTATACGCGCACGCGTCTGAGCGAGAGCACTCCCACCGGAGCGCTGTTCACGAGCTTCGATCACGTCAGCATTCCCGG
Source organism: Steroidobacteraceae bacterium (assembly GCA_049515055.1). Lineage (GTDB taxonomy): Bacteria > Pseudomonadota > Gammaproteobacteria > Steroidobacterales > Steroidobacteraceae > FEN-1191. The sequence goes on from JBEKUL010000196.1 coordinate 2,979, forward strand.
CGCCGCCGGCATCAGCATTCCCAATCCCTACAACCAATACCAGCTCGGCGCGGAAGCCTCGTGGGAACTCGATTTCTTCGGCCGCGTGCGCCGCTCGGTCGAAGCGGCCGATGCCAACCTGGCCGCTTCGGTCGAGGATCAGCATGCCGCCGCCGTGTCATTGCTCGGCGATGTCGCACGCGGCTACATTGATCTGCGCGGCGCGCAGCGCAGCGCAGCCAGCGCGCGCGAATCGATCGCGATCGCCCGCGAGCTGCTGGAATTGAGCCGCCAGCGCCGTGCCGCGGGACTCAGCAGCGAGGTCGATGTGGTGGAGGCGGCCGCCGAGCTCGGCTCCGCGCAGGCGCAGCTGCCTGCGTTCGAGCTCACGATTACACAGGACATCAATCAGCTGAGCCGTCTGCTGGCTCGCGAGCCCGATGCGTTGCGCGCAGAGCTGGAGACTGTGGTTGCGATCCCCGCCGTGCCCGCCAGCGTGCCGATCGGCCTGCCCGCATCGCTCGCGCGCCGCCGCCCTGACATCCGCAAGGCAGAGGCGGACCTGCACGCTGCGACCGCGCAGATCGGCGTTGCGGTCGCCGGATTGTATCCGAGCGTCACACTCACCGGTGCCGGCGGCATGCAATCGGAAACGGCAGGCGAACTGACCCAGTGGGCCAGCCGTTTCTTCTCATTCGGGCCCACGCTCGAACTGCCAATGTTCGATCGCGGCCGCTGGCAGACCGTATCGCTGCAGCGCGTTCGGGAAAAAGAGGCCGCGGCCACCTATGCCAACGCGGTCCTGAATGCGTTGCACGAAGTCGAGAATGCGCGCGCCGCCTACGACGCCGATCAGGACCGGCAAGCGTGGCTGCAGAACACCGTCGCGCAGAATCGCGACGCACTGGATCTGACCCGAGCGCGTTATCGCAGCGGCGTCGCGAGTTTCATCGAAGTGCTCGATGCA
>JBEKUL010000197.1:0-5517 GCA_049515055.1 Steroidobacteraceae bacterium
GCTGATCGGCCGCCGGTAGCCTGTCCAGATGGTCGGCAAGGTGGCCCTCGACCTGCGCCTCGGTTTCGGACACGAACCCCAGACTGATGGCGTCACCGAGCGCTGCCGCTAGGGCCCCCAGACCGAAGGAGCCGAGATACCACAGCGGATTCAGGCGGCTCGGCCGCGCCTCGAGTTCAGCCAGCCGCGCCTCGCACCAGGCCAGATGTTCGCTCTCTGCGCCCGCCGCACGCTGCAGAAACTCGCGTGTCGAGCGCGAACGCGATGCGGCGGCCTGGCCGCGGTACAGGCCCTGCGCGGCGATCTCGCCTGCATGATTCACGCGCATGAGGCCGGCTGCATGACGTTTCTCCCGCCGGCTTAGGTCGCCATTGTCAGGCGGCAGCACGGGCGCTCGCTGAGTGTGCGCCGGCGCAAACAGTGTGCGCAGAGCCTCATCGGCTGCCTTGAGCACTGCATCGAGTACGTCTCGGGCCGGCATGAGCTCGATTATATGTCATACGCCAGCCGCACCGACGCTCAGCGCTGCAGGTCAACCAGCGCGCCCGCCGTTTTGCAAAGCCCTGACGCCTTGAGTACACTCCCCGGCCGTTTTCCAGATAGTGCGGTTTACGGACCGCGGGACCCCTGCTAGATGAAGACTGCATTCGCCCAGCCGGCGAGCGTGCGCGCAGACTGGTATGTCATTGACGCCAAGGGTAAAACCCTCGGCAGACTGGCATCGCGCATCGCCTTGCGCCTCAAGGGCAAGCACAAGGCTGACTACAGCCCGCACGTGGATATGGGCGACCATATCGTCGTGCTCAACGCCGAGCATATCGCCGTAACCGGCAACAAGCTCGAGGACAAGCTCTACCATCGCTATACCGGATTTCTTGGCAATCTCAAGACCGTCGCGCTCGGCAAGCTGCTCAAGGAGCACCCCGAGCGGGCGATCGAATACGCGGTCAAGGGAATGCTGCCGAAGAACACGCTCGGCCGGAAGATGCTGCGCAAGCTGCACGTGTTCGCCGGGGACAAGCATCCGCATGCTGCGCAGCAGCCCAAAGCGCTCGAGCTCGAGCTGTAAAGAATCAGCCTTCAGGAACACACCACACCATGCCAGCCAACGTCAATTACGGCACCGGGCGGCGCAAGAGCGCCACGGCGCGGGTGCATCTGCAGGCGGGTAACGGCCGCATCACGATCAACCGCCGGCCGATCGACGAATACTTCGGCCGTGAGACCGGACGCATGATCGTGCGCCAGCCGCTCGAAGCGGTGCAGCTCGCCAACGCCTTCGACATCAGGGTGCAGGTGGACGGCGGTGGCATCACCGGCCAGGCGGGCGCGATTCGGCACGGCATAGCGCGGGCACTGATCAATTATGACGAGGCGTTGCGCAAGCCTCTGCGACAGGCAGGTTTCGTAACGCGCGATGCGCGCGAGGTCGAACGCAAGAAGGTCGGTCGTCGCAAGGCGCGTCGCGGACCGCAGTACTCGAAGCGCTGAGAGCCCAAGCAGGCCCGCATGGGCCATCAGCGGCGGTATCTGCTGGGGGATCGTCTAGTGGTAGGACCGCGGACTCTGACTCCGCTAACCTAGGTTCGAATCCTAGTCCCCCAGCCAATTGACCGCGGGAATTATTCCGTCCGGAATGAAGTGTTGTCTGCCGACCACGGTCAGATCAGCTCTACGCCCTGCGCGTTGCCCACGATCAGCAGGTCCGCGCTGCGGCGGGCGAACAGTCCAACCGTGACGACACCGGTGATCTGATCGATGGCGGCCTCGGTCGCGATCGGATCGCTGATCGTCAGACCGTGCACATCCAGAATGTGATTGCCATTGTCGGTGAGGATGCCCCCTCGCCAGACCGGCCGGCCGCCGAGGCTCGTTATGCGCTCGGCGACGTAGCGGCGCGCCATCGGGATTACTTCCACCGGCAATGGAAAACGCCCCAGTGTTGCGACCAGTTTGCTCTCATCGACGATGCAGATGAAGCGGGCGGCCGCCGCAGCGAGAATCTTCTCGCGCGTCAGCGCGGCGCCTCCACCCTTGATGAGCTCGCGCTCGCGGTTGGCTTCATCGGCGCCATCGATATACAGACCCAGCGCATCGACCTCGTTGAGATCCAGCACCGCTATGCCCTGGCTGCGCAGACGCGCAGAACTGGCCTCGGAGCTGGAAACCGCACCGCGCAAGCGCAGGCGCGAGGCCTGCGCAGCGAGCAGCTGGATCAGTACATTCACAGTGCTGCCGGTGCCTACGCCGAGAATCGAGTCGGCCTCGACATACTCGAGGGCCGCCTGCGCGGCGCGCTGTTTTCCGGCCTGCGCATCATCAAGGCTGGGCGGTTGCGACTCGTTCATGCGAATTTTCGCGGCGAGAGCGGGGCCTGAAACGAAAGTGCCCGCTGATGCGGGCACTGCTTGAAGCTTTGAAGTGCGGCGAGCAAGGAGGTCGTCCAAGCCCGCCGCTGCTGAAGGCCTTACTTCTTTTTAGAAGCTTTCTTCTTGGCCTTCTTCTTTGCTTTCGCCATGACTAGATCTCCATGTCAGGTTAGTCCGGGGTTCGAGTATATACACGCGTTGCAAAATTACAAGCAAGCGAGTAGGCATCTACCGCGTTGTGAATTCGCTCACATCGGCATGCGCATCACTCGAGCGTGAGAATGAATCGCCAATGCGCTTGTTCCACTGGCGTCACCGACAGTCGATTGCCTGCACGCAGGAGCAGCATGCCCGCAAGCGCGCCGGTCGCATGCGCACGCAGCTCATCGAGTCCTATCACATGTTTGAAGCGGCGCACCAGGCGCACGTCGAACGTATACCAGCGCGGAGCGAGCGCACTGCCGGCCGGATCGTAGTGCGGATCACGTCGATCGAAAGCGCTCGGATCCGGATAGGCGCCGCGTACCACGCGCACGATGCCGGCAATGCCGGTGTGCTCGCTGCTCGAGTGGTACAGGAACGCTTCGTCAGCCTTCTGTATCTGATCGCGGATCAGATTGCGGGCCTGGTAATTGCGCACGCCCGTCCAGCTCGTGGTTTTATGCGGCGCGGCCTTGAGATCGTCGATACTGAAGCTCGATGGCTCGGTCTTGAGCAGCCAATAGTTCATGCGTCAACCTGCCGGGCGAGTAAACCGCAGCACACCCGCCTCGGTGACTACTGCATCGAGCGGCACATCATGGCCGGCGCGCTCGATGCGCTCGACCCGTTGGCAACTATAGGCCAGACCGATCAGCAATGGCCGCTGCCAGCTGTGCCGGTGGCGGCGGTAGGCGAACAATCGATCGTAGTATCCGGCGCCCGCCCCCAGGCGCGTACCGCGCAGATCGAAGCCCAGCAGCGGCACGAACACGACCGACAACGCGCGCGCGGCTACCCGGTGCGCGGCCGCCGGCTCGGGTATACCGTGACGATTGAGCAGCCTGAGCGGCTCGCGCTCGCGCGTGAATACCATGACGCGCCGGCGGTAATCGGCGATGCGCGGCAGATAGACTGGGCAATGGCGGCGGCGCGCAAGGGCCCGAAGCGCCTCGGTGCGCACCTCGTAGCCAACTGAAACGTAGAGCCCGATGCGCCGCATCCCATGCAGCCAGTGGGTGGCGGCAATGTGTCGCGTGATGGACTGAGCGGCGGCATGGCGTTGCGCCTCGCCGAGCGCGGCGCGGCGGCTGCGCAAGAGCCGGCGCAGAGCATCGCGTGTCGCCGGCGGCGCAATTGGCGCGGGCTCAGTGCCCACGCCCGGCTCGGCAGCGGCCCCGGTATTCAAGGGGCGTCACCCGCAACTGCCGGTGCGAACCGTTGCTCTCGACCGGAGCAACAAGTGGGATCACCTGCGACAGGTAAGGCTTTCTGCTGCAAGGCAGACCTGCACAGTGCTGTCAGCAAGGCTATCGATCCCTTGGGTGTTTCAATTAGGGTCGAGAGGTAACCCAGGCAGCAGGCCCTCAAAGCTCGAGCTGCTGGCCCTTCTCCAGGGATATTTCCACGCGCTCGCGCAGGCTCTTGAGCCGATGGGTCAGCTCCTGCGAATTGCCAGTGGAATTGGCGCTGAGCCGAATGACCTCGTGTGCGAGGTTGAGCGCCGCCATGACAGCAATGCGATCCAAGCCTACGATCTTGCCGCTGTCGCGGATCTCGCGCATGCGGCTGTTGAGCATTTCGGCGCTGTCGAGCAGCTCGCTGCGCTCCTCGGGAGCGCAGGCGACGAAATAATCCTTCTCCAGAATGCGCACGCTCAGCGGGCGCGGCGCCTCGCGTTCACTCACGCGCTGTGCTCCATCGCCTTGAGTCGACCGATCATCGCCTCGACGCGCGTGCGCACCTGCTCGTTCCGGTGCAACAGCGAGGACTTCTCATTCGCAAGCGTCATCTGCCGTGCCCGCAGCGCGCGATTCTCCTCCTTGAGCTGAAACATCGTGCCCAGCAACTCATCGATGCGCTTCTCGAGGCGCTTGAGTTCCAGATCGATCGCGGAGGGGCGTGTTGCTTCTGCCATGGCAAAACTATAGTTCCCCGCCGACAGACAGGTCAATGCATACTTGCTGCGCTCGAGCTTTGGCGTGCCGGTGACGGCATGGTTGCAAGCGCCGAGGATGCGGTAGATGTTGCAGCGGGCGCAGCCGCTGCCATACCATTTTGCCGTGGCCATGCAGCATGATTACTCGTTGATCCAGCGTACGCTGGCGGGCTCGCACGCGTTGGCCGACGCGTCCGAGGCGCATGGCACGCTGACCGGCGCGCTGTGCGCCATGGTGCCGTACCGGCTGGAGGACTGGCTGGCCGAGATTTTGCCCGAAGGCGTCGCGAGCCTCGAGGACGAGCCGGCGCTGCAGACTCTGTACGAGTCAACCGTGGCAGCCCTATCGGACCGGCAAATGGAATTCGATCTGCTCATTCCCACGGATGATCGCCCGATTGAAGAGCGCACGCAGGCGCTGACGGCCTGGTGCAGCGGTTTTCTCTACGGCCTGGGCAGTGTCGGCGCGGCCGACCCACAGCGGCTGTCTGGAGAGCTCGGTGAGCTCGTGCGCGATCTGACCGAGATCACACGCGCCGACGTGGATACGAGCGATACCACGGAGGCCAATGAGTCGGCCCTGGCGGAGCTGGTCGAATTCGTGCGCGTCGGCGTGCAAATGGTGTTCGATGAGCTCGAACCCTTGCGCGAGCGGCACGCGGCACCGCGACCGATACTGCATTGAGCCCTCCGGCCGGTCGCGGCCGCTGCGATTGTCCATAATGCCGATTCCCGAGGTCACGATGACTGGACCAAACCGGGCCGAATTCGCACGCCGCCGCCGCGCACTCATGCGCCAGATGGGTCGTGATGCCATCGCGATCCTGCCGGCGGCTCCGGTGCGCCACCGCAATAGCGATGTGGAGTACGACTACCGGCAGGACAGCGATTTTTATTATCTGACCGGCTTCAACGAGCCCGAAGCGGTCGCAGTGCTGATCCCAGGTCGCTCGCCAGCCGAGTATGTCCTGTTCGTGCGCGAGCGTCATCGCGAGCGTGAGATCTGGGACG
>JBEKUL010000198.1:0-3913 GCA_049515055.1 Steroidobacteraceae bacterium
CTGATCGGCGCGTTGATGCCGTCGTCCATACGCGGGCGGGAAGCTGCTGCATGATAGTGGCCGCCGAAGCCGCCGCCACCATTGTCCTGGGAATAAAGCGTGGTTCCCCCGAACACAACGTTCACCAGGTTCGCAGCATTGACTGCGCTGGGCCCGATTCCCTCCACCTCCAGCACGGTCTTGGAGAAGATATAGAGCATGTGGGTTTCCGGATCATAAGATGCACCCGGCCAATTGGCACCGCCCTGTGTGCCCGGAATGATCATGGTCGCCCAGGGTCCGTCCGTCTTTGAGAGCGCGGGCGGCGTATAGAGCGGTCCCAGCCGGTAGTGGCTTGCGATCGCAAGCGCGCGCGCGTTGATCTCCGGCGTCCAGTCGGCGAAATCATCCGGATGCACCCCCTGGCGATCAAAGGGCGGCGGCTTGGTCGGCATTGGTTGGGTCGGCGAATACCATTCGCCCGGCACATCGCCCTTGGGAACCGGGCCTTCTGGAATCGGCCAAATCGGCTTGCCGGTCTCGCGGTCGAGCACATAGACATATGACTGCTTGGACGGCTGGGCGAGCGCTTTGACCATCTTGCCCTTAATCGCAATGTCGAAGAGTACCGCCGCGCACGGGATGTCGCGGTCCCAAAGGCCATGATGGATCGTCTGGTAGTACCATTTGAGATGGCCGGTCTCGATATCGAGCGCGACGAGCGTCTCGCTGAAGAGGGCGTTGCCCAAGCGGCCGAAGCCCGTCGAATCGGTGGCGGGCAGCTCGACGCCGGCATAGACGAGACCGAGCTCCGGGTCTGCCGACATCGTCGCCCACACGCCCATATTGCCGATGGTCTCGGTCTGCTCCGGTTTGAGCCAGGTTTCGTAGCCGACCTCGCCTTTGCGCGGAACGGTGTGGAAAATCCATTTGCGCTGACCGGTCCTGACGTCGAAGCCACGTAAATAGCCCTTGACGGCCGCAGTAGGGGCATCACCAACGACGACGACATCCCGCACTACCAGTGGCGGCGCATGTATGCCGATAACGCCGCGAGTCATGTCCATTTGCTGATCATCATTGAGGCGCAGATCGACGACGCCGTCAGTGCCGAATTTGGGATCGGCAATGCCTGTCTTGGCATCGAGCGAAATGAGCTGATAGCCAATGGTGACGTAGAGAATGCGTTCCTGGTTGCCATCGCTCCAATAGGCGCAGCCGAAACCGGGGCCGCCGCGCGAGCCTTCGCGCGCGCCCTCATCCTTGCGGAACACCCACAGCAGCTCCCCAGTGGCGGCGTCGAGTGCGACTACGTCGCGGCGCAGCCCCGCGGTGGTAAATATGCGGCCGTTGACGACCAGCGGCGTGGACTGAAAGTCAGCGTCGGGCTGGCGGCCAAGTGCGTCGGTCGAGAAGCGCCAAACCATTTCCAATTTATTGAAGTTGTCCGCATTGATCTGCTCTAACGGCGAATAGCGGGTGCTTGCCAAATCATTGGCGTAATGCAGCCAGTCGGTATCGGACGCGCTGCGAGCTTGTGCCCAGGCCGGCAGCTTGGAGAGAATGGAGGTTGCTACACTGCTAAGAAGAACCAATCTGCGAGTTAGCGATACCAATTTTCCCCCTTGTCGTTCATCGGCAAATGTTATTTCCAAGCCACCAGCTAATTCTACCGCAATGGCGGCGTGCCGGCGCAGCCACTCCTTTTATACAGATCCAGGACGGCCACGATCCATCGCGAACGCCTTGATTTCGCTATGCGCCACGGAGAGAAGCAAATGAAAGTTAAATTGGCAGCTGTCATTGGTGTTCTTAGTGCCGCGCCGCTGTTTGCGCAGGTGCCGGCTCAGGTCGCGCCCGAGCAGGTCGGGTTCTCGAAGGAGCGCTTGGGGCGCCTGCGACCGCAACTGGAGAAATATGTTGAGGAGAACCGTCTTGCAGGCGGTAGCGCGCTGATCGCTCGCCACGGCAAGGTTGTCTATTTCGAAACCTTTGGCTTCATGGATAAGGATTTCGGCAAACCCATGCCGAAAGACGCGATCTTTCGCATCTATTCGATGACCAAGCCAATCATTGCGGTTGCCGCGCTGACGCTGTACGAAGAAGGAAAGTTCTCGCTGCTCGAGCCCGTGTCAAAGTATTTGCCCGAATTCTCGGACATGAAGGTCGCCGTACCCGCGGCCAACGGTGTGCCCTGGCACACGGTGCCGGCCGAGCGGCCAATTTTAATTCTGGACCTGCTGCGGCACACCTCGGGCATCAACAACCAGGGTCCGAAAGACGCCAACGGGGAAGCGATCTTTGTCCGTCTCGACATCAGATCGCATTCGCTCGCCGATGGGATCAAATTATTGGCCTCCGCGCCGCTTGTACATCAACCCCAGGCCGGCTTTGACTACAGTCCCGGACCGGATGTGATGGGCCGTCTTATCGAAGTGTGGTCCGGCATGCCGCTCGACCAATATCTGAATGAGAGAATTTTCCGCCCGCTGCATATGACAGACACTGGATTCTGGGTACCAGAAGCCAAATGGAGCCGCCTGACGACCCTTTATGATCGCGGACCGAACGACGAAATCGTTCGCGCCACGGGCGAGCCGCAAGATGGCTACAAGACGAGGCCGGCATTTCTGTCAGGCGCCGGAGGACTGGTTTCCACCACGAGCGACTATCTGCGGTTTGCTCAGATGCTCCTCAATCGCGGTCAACTCGATGGCGTGCGTATATTGAGTCCCAAAAGTATCGAGCTGATGTCTTCGGATCTTCTGGGCGATCTGCCGGTATTCGATGGGCCGCTGCTTCCCGGTTATGGCTTCGGCCTTAGCGTTGCCGTCAACAGAGGGCCCGCCAAAACCGCAACGATTGGTTCAGCCGGAGAATACTACTGGGAGGGTGCGGCAGCCTCTCTCTTCTTTGTGGATCCGAACGAGGATCTGCTGAGCGTCTTCATGGTTCAAAAGCGCGAAGGCATCGCCATTAGCCGTGAATACAAGCGAATGGTCTATCAGGCTGTGGTGCAGACAACGCTTAAAAGGTAAGCGCGTAAAATCTGGACGCCGTACGCGCCTAGCCCGGCGGTGCCAGTGCGCGCTGATTGTATAGGATCTTCGCGCGCCGCTCGGCTTCCTCCTTGGACAACTCCTGGTTGGCCGGCGTCAAATCCTTGCCCACTTCCATGCCGCGCTGTACCGCGGGTCGAGCCCCGACCTCCTCGATCCAACGCTTGACGTATTTGAACTCCTCGATGTTCTGCCGCAGGAACGCCCAATTGAGCGCCCAGGGATAGCAGGCGATATCGGCAATGGAATAATGCTCGCCGGCAAGGAAGCGCCGATCGTATAGACGATTATTCAGCACACCGTAGAGCCTGTTCACCTCATTGTCGAATCGTCGCAGACTGTAAGACAGATCACCATTGTCCGCTTGTTGTGCGGCGCGCAGGAAGTGCCCATATTCGCCGAACTTCGGTCCCTGGTTGGCCATTTGCCATATCACCCACTGAACTACCTCATACTTGTCCTCGGGCCTCTGCGACCAGAGCTGACCGGATTTCTCGGCCAGATACATCAGGATCGCGCCGGACTCGAACACCGAGATCGGTGCCTGGGCGGCAAGCGGAGCATGATCGACGATCGCTGGCATGCGATGATTCGGATTGATGGCGAGAAACTTCGCCGAGAATTGATCCCCGCGGCCAATGTTCACAGGAATCACGCGATACGCCAGACCGGTTTCCTCCAGCAATATCGTGACCTTCTTGCCGTTGGGCGTAGGCCAGAAGTACAGATCTATCATGTGAGCGCTCTCCCGATGGTCCTGTTCGGATCGTACGTGCTCTACAGTCACATCGTGGTGACATTCGTGGGCGGCAATTCATCATGTAGCAATTGCAATTGGACCTGATGCAACCGTGGCAGTACGGTTAACGCACATT
>JBEKUL010000199.1:0-4947 GCA_049515055.1 Steroidobacteraceae bacterium
CGGTCCACTGGTAGCGGAACACGGCCGCATTCAAGCGCAGGGCGTGGTCGAACAGGTCGCTCTTGGCGCCGATTTCATAGTCCCAGATGGTCTCCGGACCGAAACCCGGCGGCAGGAAGGCGCTCTGATCCGCGTAGGTGAAGTTGTAGCCGCCGCTCTTATAGCCGTTGGTCGCCGAAACATAGAGCAGAGTGTCCGGCGTGGCCTGCAGGTTGAGCGAGACCTTCGGTGAGAAGTGGGTGAAGGTCTTACTCAGATTGCCCACATAGTTGCCGCCACAAGGCTCCGATGCCGCGACGCAGGCGGCGAGGGCCGGGTTGGAGGCGAGGGCCTCGGCCTCCGTGTGCAGGCCGTTGCCAACGGTGAAGTAATTGACCGTATTGATCAGCCCTTTTGTCTCTGACGTGTAGCGTCCGCCAACCGTGATGCCGAAGGGCTGCGTAATCTGATAGGTTTCATTGAAGAACACAGCCTGCGAGGTCGTCGGCTGGATGGTGATCTGGTAGAACTCGCCACCGAAATTGCTCACGCTTGGGTTAGCGAAGTCGAACCAGCCCTGGCCGAGGAAATTATAGTTTTCGTTGAAGAAGAAATAACCGATCACACCCGATAAGGGGCCGAAATGGTTGATCAGGTTGAATTCCTGAGTCGTCTCATCTTCCTGGACGTCCGTGGGGAGCGCGGAGTGATTGACAGTGAGCGTATCGCCTCCGTCCGCGAGGGTGTGCTCGATGCGATGGGCGGTGAGCGACTTCAGGCTCAGATTATCGTTGAACTTCCAGTTGATCTCATCGCTGATGCCAAAGTCCTTTTCGTCGAGAATTGGCACGTGGTTCATATCGACTTCGTGGAGGTTGCCGACAGTCGAATTCGCCAGCGGATCGGGGTAACCGGTGAACGGTGACGCCAGAACCGCGGAGATCACCCAGTTTTCGCTGGTATCCAGATAATCGGCCCGTAGCGTGGTGCTGATGTCGGAGGTGATGTCCCAGTGGACCTGACCGCGCCAACCCGTACGGTTGGCGGCGTCCGGATTGCCCACGCCCGGATTGACGTTTTCCTGATAGCCGTCGTGCTGCACATGGCTGTACGACAGGCTGGCCTGCACATTGTCCGCCAGCGGACCGCCGACGCGGAACGCCTCGTCGATCAGGTCGTAATTGCCGTAGCTCAAGGTGTCCTGGAACTCGAAGGTTTTGGGCGCCGGACGTGAGATGAAGTTGATCGCGCCGCCCGCCGTGTTGCGGCCGAACAGGGTGCCTTGCGGACCCTCGACCACTTCGACCCGGTCGAGGTCGTTGAAGTCGGTGTACATGATGACGAACGGACGGGAGACTTCAGGGTTCTGCGCCTGGTGTGTGATCTGCAGGCTGGGAACCGCGTCGGGCAGATCCGTCAAGGTCCGCAGATTGTCCGCGGTCAGTTCGGCGCCGCCAACCACGTCGATCGGGATGGGCGTCTTCTGCACATCGGTGTCGCCCGTATGGGTCGCCGTTACAATGACTTCGGAAAGCTGCGTGTCCGAACCTGCAGTCGACGCGCTCTGATCCGCCCAAGCCGGCGTCAGCGCCACCACGGTCAACACGGCGCCAGCCATCACACTGACTCTCTTCATGGTAATTCCTCCCCTAATTCTTTTGTTCCCTGAGAAATTAATGTCTATTGCAGTAATTTGTTTGGTCCCGATGTCCCCGCACTTTAATCGCTGACGATTTGACAGCTTTGGTTTCGATGAGTCTTGCGATAAACAGTCTCATCTGTCAAGGCGACGATTTCATCGCTCACGATAATCCGCCCGCAGCGGCTGAAATGCTGCGTGCGCTCGGTCGATTCAATTGCTCGCGAGTCAGCCAAGATTGGGAAGAGTCTACTATGGACCCACGATTTGGATGCGGCGCTCAGCGATAACTGGTTTGCAACACTGCCGGCTTCGGTCGATAGTCGGGAACGAAAAGTGGACTTTACCAATGCTCGCGATTTCGAATTGGCACGTGTGGCGCTCGAGCGAGGCGATCAAGAGGCCATCCGGACCTTGACCAAGGTTGTTGCCTATAACGACAGCGACGGAACAAAGGGGAGCCACGACGAAATGTTGCGAGTCCATGGTCTGTGGCTCGCACTCGCGAAGGCGTGGTTCGGGGATCTGGACGGAGGCCAGGCGCTGATCGCCGAAACACCGATGGACTGTCGGATGTGCGTTGACTTTCGCGGACGCATCGCGGCGATGGCCGGCAACACTGTGGAGGCGGAGAAGTGGTTTGCCCAGGCTATCGAGCCGGCCCCGAAGCTGCCACAGGTCTACACCGATCGCGGCCAAGCCCGGCTGGACCGAGGGGACCTTGCCGGTGCACTGACCGATGCCACTCAGTCGGCGACGCTCAGCCCGCACGATGGTGATGCCTGGAAGCTTTGGGGCGACGTGCTCGCGAAACAGGGTAAGACCAAAGAGGCGCTCGCCAAATACGACGAGGCCCTGAAATACGCCCCGCGCTGGAAACAACTGCTGGAGGCGCGCGAGGCGACCGCGAAACAAAAACCCTGATTAGACTTCCTGATAGCAGACGCTCACGACGGGCAGCAGAGGGTCAAGACCGGCACTACAACCCATCCGGCAACAGTCCCCCCAGCACCGGTCATTCGACGAAGTCAATTCGTCACCTGCAAGCGGCCGTTAGCGTTGGCAACGCAATTACCGCGCGCTGAGACACCACAACGCTATCTCCGCACCGCTTGTTAAGTGAATTACACACTCTGTGCAGAAGTCTCGGGTCGCTTAACGAAAGGCCACTTCCGATGAAGCCATGTATAGCATTTGCGTTAATCGTCGCGTTACCCCCCGCGCATGCTGGCGTCGCCTATGAAGTGTCGACGCGCGACCTGACTACTGACAATGCAGAGCCAGTCATAACGCACGGTTATGCTCAAGATGGAAGGCTGCGTATTGAACAAAGCGGGAAATCTCATTTCGTCACTATCCAAACAAAGCAGGCCGAGATCGATATCGACCCCTCAACGCGCAGTTACCAAGTGAGAGATCAAGAAGAGCTAATGCGGATCGGTGCGCAGGAAAGCACAAACCATGACAAGAACGTCGCCCGGAGCGCCGCATTCCCGGCTGACACACCTGCTAATTTACGCGTGATGCCAGATCAAATGAACGCTAGTGCCGACGAGAATCTAGCAATACAAAAGCAGCCACCCGATTATCGGGCAACTTACCGGCATGAGACAGTAGACGGCTATGTTTGCTCAATTTGGGAGTATTACTGGAAAGGCAGCAAGCAAGCGGAATATTGCATTGCGCCACCAGCTTTGATTCCCGGCGGGACCGAATGGATGGCCGCGCTCCGAGCCGAGGGAGACTTTTATGAGAGCGCCAGCCAATGGCTCGGTGACCCCGGCCGACTGATTCTGGCGCCTACCCGTCCGCAGGCGGAGGCACCGTCCAGGCTGGACGGCATCCTCCTTATGATACGAAGCTTCAACCAAGGAAAGGCGGCATCTGAGAGTCGAGTGATAACTGAGCGCGTCGAGCAACTAAAACCGGAGCTATTCGACGTCCCGAAGGATTACCAGAGGAAATAGACCAGGCTTCGCGCTGGGCGCAAGCGTGAAGGCAGTTGCTCGCCCCAAGTCCCACACCGGCCAACAAAATGAATCATCCTGCCTCTCTGGGAACTTTAACTGGGACGGTCTCGTCCGCGTACGTCGATCCGAACTATCAAAGTATGTCGGTGCCGGTGGCCCTTTTGATGCCGACACCTTTCTCTATGCTTTAGAATTTATTTCAACGTCCAATAACACATTAGGTGGATCAGTCCTCGTTAGAGTTCACTTCGAGCAAAGTGGCACGGTCGCTTCAGTGGATTTCATGGTTGTGCAGTGATGCTCCGATATGGGCGCACGTCAAAACTGCCATACCCGGTGGACCGCTGGGGGCCGCACGTGGCCATGGGTGAACCTGAAGAGACAGGGCCGCAGGCCATGCGGATCGACCGCTGGCTTTTCGGAGTTCGACTGTTCAAGTCCCGTTCCGCCGCGGCCGATGCGGTCAGTGGTGGCAGAGTCCACCTCAATGGCGAGCGTGTGAAGACTTCGCACGCGGTAAAAGCTGGCGACACCGTAACCTTTACACGCGGCGCCGTTGTGTTCGAGTGCGTCGTGGCCGTAGTACCGCGCCATCGTGGTCCGGCGAGCGAGGCGGCGCGTTGTTATGGCGAAACACCCGCGAGCAAGACGCGTCGCGAGGAATTCGCTGCTCGTATGAAAGTGTCCACCCGCCTCACGCCTAGACCCGATGCTCGCCCGGATAAACGCGCGCGCCGGCTGCTGCGGCAATTGCGTGGTCGCAATTGAGATTCCGGAAGGCGGCCGGTCACCAGCGGCCGGATCGGGTCAAAAGCCGCAGTTGAGGCGAATCCGTCAGCAGGCGGCCCAATATCGGAAGTTCGTCGGCCTGAAGTGCGCGCCCCAAAGCGACATTCCGGGAGACCCGGTAGGGCGATTGTTACCAACGTAGATAACATCAGCGAGCCCTCGCGCCGTGGTTGCCCGGTTTGCCCGAATCGCGGATGCTGAAGCGAGCTGCGGGACGCCGTGGCATCGGGGAGCCTTATGGTGGGCGAGATTTTCATCAGCTACCGGCGCTCGGACCAGGCCTGGGCGCAGCTGCTGCACAGCCAGTTGCGGGCCGAAGGGGTCGAGGCCTGGTATGACGCGCAGGTCGGCGCGGGCCAGGATTGGCGCATCGCCACGGCCAAGGCGCTGGAAGCCAGCCGGATTTTCGTGCTGCTGTTTTCCGAGAATGCGGCCGAGTCCAGCGACATCGCCAAGGAACTGGCGGCAGCGACGCTGGAGAAGAAGCTGATCATTCCGGTGCGGCTGCAGAACATCGCTCCCAAGGGGGCGTTTCTGTACGAATTAGCCTCGCGCAACTGGGTCAACGCC
>JBEKUL010000200.1:0-3672 GCA_049515055.1 Steroidobacteraceae bacterium
GCAGTGATGCGGGAATTCGCCGTCGCGCCGTTTTCTTCGACGCCGGGGATCTCAAACGCACGCTCAGGGAATTAAAGCCCGACGTCATCTATCAGCAAGGCCGACTGAGCTACACGGGTGTGTGCGCCAAGTATGCCATGCGCGCGCGCATCCCGTTTTTCTTCCATGTCGCGCACGAGTACGATCTGGATCATCGTTGGGTGACCTCGAAATACTCGCCTAACACCCCCTTCGATATCGTCGAATATGTCACTGGGATGTGGGGACTGAAACACGCCAGCCACATCATCGTTCAGACTGCGCGACAGGGTCGCCTGCTTCAGGAGAGCTTGGGACTCAAAGCAGCGGCGGTCATACGCAACTTTCAACCACTGCCCGCATCGCTTCCGCTCAAACCGGCAGGGCCTACCCGGATCTTCTGGGTCGCGAACCTCAAGGATTTCAAGCGACCCGCATTATTCGTCGAACTCGCCGAATCATTTCGCGATCGCCCGGATCTGGAGTTCATCATGGCGGGACGAGCACCGCATGGTCGACGCTTTGTGCCGCTGATGAAGCACATTCCGACCGTCTCCAACCTTCGATATCTGGGAGAAGTCCCCGTTGAAGAGGTCAACGAATTGATGTCTGCAGCTACCGTCCATGTGAGTACGAGTTCGGTAGAAGGATTTCCGAACACGTTTCTACAGGCCTGGGCGCGAGGCGCTGTCGTAGCGAGTCTGACCGTGGACCCGGACGAAGAAGGTATGGAAGCACTCGGGATCGGCTACTGTGCGGGTACCATGGAACGCTTGCATACCATTATCGATGAGTTGTCTCGAGCACCCGAGAAGCGACGCGCTGTCGCCGAACGCGCCTTTGCGTTCGTGCACGAGAAGCACAGTCTCGGCGAGGCCGTACGCCTCGCCGATCTGATGTTGCGCGCAGCTCAAGCGGTCGAGGTGACTCCGGAATACGCGCATCGGACCGCAGCCCTGAAATAAATGTAACCGCGCCCTATTTCCCGCGCTCCGCGGCAATTAGTCCAAAGGTCTCCTCGACCCGGTCTGCAATCCTCGCGTAGCTACGCTGCGCAATGACGTATTCGTGCCCTCGCTTGCCCATCAGCGCCGCCGTGTCCGGCGACTTGAGCAACTCGATGATTGCGGCCGCGAACGCGGCCTCCTCATAGGGAACGCAATAGCCAGCTCCGCTTTGTTCAATGACCAGACGCTGCTCCGGATGATCATTGGCGACCACGGCCTTACCCATTCCCATGTATTCCACCAATTTCGTCGGTGATGTGGAATTCAGCACCGGGGTCGGGAAAAACGGCGACACGCAAACGTCCGCTTCCTGCACATAGCGTAGCGCCTCGGACTGCGGCAATTGACCCACCATGACTACTGCATCGCCCACACCCAGGCGTCGCGCTTCCTGGACCAGCGCCGACGCATCGCCGGGATCATCACTTCCGCCGATGAAATACAGCATTACCCCCGGCAGTTTCTCGCGCACGAGAGCCAGGACGCGAACCAGAAAATCGAGCCGGCGAACTTTCCCCAGCGTACCCAGATAGAGAAAGCACGGTACCCCGCGCGGAATAAGCACTCGATCCGCGCCGTCAACAGAGCGCGAGAACGTCGACGGCTTTATTCCCATGGGCACGGCCGTGATCTTCTCCAGCGGTATCCCCTCCCGGCCTACATCCCGACGCATTTGTTCACTTTGAACAAAGACGTGGTCCGCCGAACGCAACAGCAGCTTGTAGAGCAGGGCTTTGGATACTGCTCCGCGAATAAAATACAGAATCGGGTAGCGCGCCGTGCCGTCTTTCGCCCTCAGAAGATAGTCCTCCCCGAACGGGTAGGACAGCCAGAATACAAACTTCCTGTGATACAGCCGGGCCGCAATGAGGGCAATGATGCCCGAGATGAATTTATCCTTGACCTCAATGAAGTCGTAGTGGGTTTTTCGGAGCAAGGGGATCAGCCTGAGATCGTGGATGATCCCCCGCGTGTGCTTGCGGATTCTGCTCAATAGCGACGAACCGAGGTCCGTGGCCCCTACCCACACGCTGCCTCCGCCCCAATCGACGACGTACGACCTGGAACAAGCCGCCTCACTTTGCAAAATCCAGTCAAAGTGGTGCCCTCGTCCGCTCAGCTCCTCGCCGAAGAGAACCGCTACATCGACCCGTTTTGGAGGATAGGTGTCTGAAGAAACAATCAATACTCGAAGCTTTGGTGCTTTGAAGATGGATTCCGGAGAATGGCTCATGCCGCGTCTGGCCCCTTCAACCGCCGGCCGCAGGCACTGGAAGCTGTAGCTCGCAGCAACGCCGGGTGCATATGGGTCTTAGCCATGACGCTTGGAGTCTTCATGGCCAGTCCCTCCAACGATTTTTTCGATGAGAAAGCGGGGTCTATGTTTGGTCTCCATATATATCTTCGCAACGTATTCGCCCACGATTCCCAAACTCAACAGTTGCACACCGCCCAGGCCATATATCGGCAAAGTAATGGACGCCCAACCGGGAACGGCACGCGCCGTGAAGAGCCGGATGCAAAGCACCCATGCAGCCACGACTGTGCTCACCACGAACACGGCGGCTCCCAGGACCGCAATCATTCGAAGCGGCACCGGGCTGAACGACGTAACCCCGTCAATACCCAGCGCCAGCATCTTGCGCAACGGGTATTTCGATTCCCCCGCAAAGCGTTGCTGCCGGTCGTAATACACGCTGGTGCAACGGAACCCAAGCTGCGGGACAACGCCTCTCAAAAACAGGTTGACCTCACGATACTCGCCGAGTCCCGCCAACGCCGACCGCCCCATCAGGCGATAATCCGCGTGATTCGGAATAATGGGCACTCCCAGACCGCGCAGCAGTCCGTAGTAGCGCTCGGAAGTCCAGCGTTTGAACCAGGTGTCAGCGTCGCGCCCCGCCCGCACACCATAGACAATTTCGCTGCCATTCCGGTGGGCGTCGATCATCTTCTCGATGACACCCAGTTCATCCTGTAAATCGGCGTCAAGGGAAATTACCGCATCGCCATCGGCGCTCGATAGCCCCGCCAGCAGCGCGTGCTGATGACCATGATTGCGCGACAATTTTACGCCGACAAACATGGACGACTGCGCCACCAAAGACTCGATGAGCGCCCAGGTGCCGTCCGTACTGCCATCATCGATGAGCCAAACATTGCTCTCTTGAGCTATCTTGCCTCGAGCGATCAGATCGGCAAGCAACTCCACAAGGCGGCGCGCGATCTCCGGAAGGCCTGCCCGTTCGTTGTAACACGGAATAACGAGACTAAGCTTCACCCGCTACGCCTCTTTGCCGTTGCCCGCGTAGGCCTGCCCAGACGGATTCGCAAACGACCAGAAAGCGTTGCCGCAGAATGTCCAGATCAGAGTGGTCAACGTGGCAACCACTTGCGCCAATACATACTGGATGTGCCAATGCTCAACCAGCAACCCCATACAAGCGACGTTGAGCAGCAAGCCGCCCAGCGCAACGGCGGCAAAGCGGCTCGCAGCCGACGCGTGCGGCCTTGAGCTACGAAAAGTCAATAGGCGGTTGAGTAAATAATTCAGCACGCTACTTACCGTGAAGCCGACGCCGGAACTAAGCGGGGGCGCCCATCCAACCCATTCGACTCCGGCCACCAGTATGCAATATTGGATCGC
>JBEKUL010000201.1:0-5641 GCA_049515055.1 Steroidobacteraceae bacterium
CATGGACGTGCTGCGCAGGATTCCGACCCTCAGCGGCTTTAACGCGACGCCGCAGCTCACCGCTGACCCGATGGATTCGATCAACCTGCCGAGTATTCACGGCCTTCCCGGCAATGGTCTGGTGCTGGTGCTGTTCGACGGGTATCGGGGTGTCGGTGCCGGAATCCTGTCCAATTCCCCTGATCCGTCCTCGATCCCGGCCGCGGCGCTCGAGCGCGTCGAAGTGGTCGCGGACGGCGCCTCCTCGATCTACGGCTCGGATGCGGTGACCGGGGTTATCAACTTCGTGCTGCGCAAGAATTTCGACGGGCTCGAGGTGAACGCGCGTTATGGCTTTGCCAATTCCTACGATCAATCCGACGCGAGCCTGCTCTGGGGCCACAACTGGGACAGCGGCAACGTGATGTTCGCGTACCAGTACGCCGGCAATTCGACCCTGTGGGGCAGGGACCGCAGCAGTTTCTACAAACTTAATCAGACCGATGAGACCGAGTCCAACGGCGTGCAGGGTACGGATTGGCGCGATACCGGCTGCGCTCCGGGCACGATCTACGTCACCAATCCACAGACCCAAGCCGTGAGTTCTTACCCGGTGCCGGCGGGCGGTGGACCGCTCGTGGCCGGAGCCCCCCAGAAGTGCGATAACGTCGGCAACAATTCGCTCATCCCGCGCGATACGCGCAACGACGCCGTGCTGAGCGCGCACGAGGATCTCAGCGACACGATGCAGCTCTGGGGCGAGGCGCTGTACGGCGACCATACCGCGCTGAAGGACACGGTACAGGCCGAAGTGCTCGGTTCCTCCATTCCGAACACCAATCCGTACTTCAAGCTCCCCACGGCGTTTACGCCGGCGGGTGGGTACGCCGGGGCGCCGATCACGAGCGAGGGCTTCGACTACGGCCTGCAGAACATCGTCGGGCCGTCGCTGCAGGATGCCCTGGAGCTCACGACGTATACCGCGCGTGGGGGTCTGACCTGGAAATTCGGGTCTGACTGGGAGGGCAAGTTCGTCGGGAATTTCGGCCACGAGGACGATTACTTCACGGGCCAATTCACCAATGCTGCGAACTACACGGCTGCGCTGAACGGAACCACGCCCCAGACCGCGTTCAATCCCTTCGGAGTCAACAACCCTGCGGTCGTCGAGTCGCTGCAGGATTACACCTACAACGCCTATTCGGTCGTGCAAAACCTCAGCGAGGGCCTGGTCAGTTTCGATGGCACGCTGCTTAAGATCCCGGGTGGTGACGTGAAGCTCGCGGCGGGCGGTTCGTACCGGCGGGAGACTTATGACGGACTCGCGACCAGCGGCACGCGCGACACCGGAATCAATTCGACCGACGACCACGCCGTCAACTCGCGGACCGATATATCGGAATACGTAGAGCTGTATGTGCCTCTGATCGGTGCCGCAAATGCGCTGCCCGGATTACAACGGCTGGAACTCTCGATATCGGCGCGTCACGACCAGTACAACGACTTCGGCGGTACCACCAACCCGAAGTACGGCCTGAACTGGTCGCCGCTCGGCGGGCTGCTGCTGCACGGCAACTACTCGACCTCGTTCCACGCGCCGAATCTTTCGGACGACACGGTGCCTTCAATCGACAGCCATGCGCAGGCGTTTTGCTGCATCGGTGGGCCGCCGTCGAATCCAGTCCCGCTCTACACGATCATCCTCAATGGCGGTAGCTCGGGCCTGAAGCCGGAAATTTCGAGCAACTATTCGTTCGGCTTTGATGAGACTCCCCCTGAACTGCCGGGATTCAAGGCCGGCATGAACTATTTCCACTCCGCGTTCAGCAATCAGATCGGCTACCTGCCGCCCCAGTTCCTGTATTCAGGTGGCGGCGCGGCTAAGTTCTATACGGTGGATCCGACGCTGGCGCAGGAACAAGCCTTCATTGCTGGCTATCCGCTGGAGATCTCCTCGATCAACGGCGGCCAGCTTCCGGGGCTGCTGCTGGATCTGCGGCGCGTCAACATCGGCGCCGTCAATTTCGGCGGCGTCGACTTCAATTTCGGGTACACCCATCGACTCCTTGCTGGCGATCTTGCTCTCGGAGTCAATGGAACCCGGCTGACGCAGTACGAGGCCCAGGGGGTTCAGGGATCGGGAAGTTTCGTCAACGAACTCGGAACCGGGGAGGGGCTGGCCGTACACCCGATCAAGTGGCAGGGGCGCGCTGACCGCGTACACGCCGGTGGATTTGCATCTGGGCTACTTTCCCTTCTCACAAGGGCGACTCAAGAAGCTTCAGTTCACGCTGGATATCAACAACATATTCAATGAAGATCCGCCGTACGTCGATGAGGGCGTGCAGGGCGACAATGCCGGTAACGGCTTCGACAAGCAGGCTGCGAACCCGATCGGACGTCTCGTGATCCTGGGCGTGCGCGCCGCACTCTAGAGACCCATCAAGGGCGCCGCCGGATGATCCGGTGGCGCCCTTGCGTCTGGTATTGGAATGGGTCGCTGAGCTGCGCGGTTTCACTCAGCGGTTGGGTAGCGTGATGCGACAGGGCTCAGGATGCCACTTCGAGCCGTCGGGCTCGCGCTTGAACGGATAGCTCGTGACGTACTCATCGGCATGATAGGTCGGGTCCCTGACCGCTGAGGTCGATAGCAGGTAACTGACGCCCTCATCTTCGATGCGATCGAAATACTCCACCAGCTTCGCATCGGCGCTATAGGGCACGCCGTTGGTGCGCAGATACCCGGGCGTCATCGTGATTACTCCAAGACTGCCGCCGCCGCCGGGCTTGACGCCGCCGTAGGGTGGGTTGAAGCCGCGATGCTGCACCTGGCGGAACCAAGCGGCCACTGAATAGTCCTGCGGGCTCGCTTCGCCGTCCCACCGACCTTCGAAGTGCAGCCAGCGCCTCTGCTGGCCGGCATCGGTGTCAATCTCGAGGGTGCTGGCGTTGGCCCAAAGGATGTGCAGCCGCAGTGGCAGCGGCTACCACATGACTATACTTTAATAATGACTCTGCAATATCTGTCTGGCCGTTGGTCGTCGATCGTCTCTCCTCGGCGTTCTTTACCTGGCGGGCGCGAGTCCGGGAGTGACGCATGGAAGGCCGACATGCGACCTCAGACCCCGACGATCAACTACTCGCCGCACCTGCAGCTGACGCAGGGCGTCAAGTTCGACATCGCTTAGCGGGACGTAACGTGAGCAGTTGCGATCTGCGACCAACCCATCTTGAGGTCGACCTCGCGCGGCTCCATGACAACTATCAAGTGATCGCGAGGCATGTGGCACCGGCGCATATGATGCCGGTACTAAAGGCGAACGCTTACGGCCATGGACTCGTGTCGGTAGCGAAGATGCTCGAAGGGTTACAACCGTTTGCGGTTGCGGTCGCCTATTTGAAGGAGGCGCTGACACTGCGCGAGGCGGGAGTACGCACACCTGTGCTCGTCCTCGGGGCCGTCGTGGAGTCCCAGATACCGCACTTTCTCGAAAACCATCTGACCCTCACGGCACCATCGGTCGACAAATTGCTGGCGATCAACGAGTGCGCAGCCGCGAAACGGGTCAAAGCGCGGGTGCACCTTAAGATCGACACGGGGATGGAGCGCATCGGTACACATTGGTACAGCGCCGAGCGGTTGCTGCAGGCCTCTATACGTACCCGCAGCGTCGAGGTGGAGGGCATCTTTACCCACTTAGCAAACGCCGATGCACCCGATCTGACGCACGCGCGCCTGCAGCTTGCGCGCTTCCATGAAGTATTGAGTTTCTACGAGCGGCGCTCGTTGCCGACTCCGCTGCGCCACGCGGCGAACTCGGGCGCGATCCTGCAGATGCCGGAAAGCCACTTGGACATGGTTCGGCCGGGAATCTTATTTTTCGGATCGAGTCCGAGTGCGCAGTTACCCTTGACATTGCCGGTGACGCAGGCGCTGCGTTGGGTGACTCGGGTCATCTTCTTCAAGGTGGTTCAGGCGGGCAATCCCGTGAGCTACGGGTCACGATGGGCACCCGCATCCGCCACGCGGATAATCACTCTTCCGGTTGGCTATGGCGATGGCTACATGCGTGCCATGAGCGGGCAAGCCGAAGTCATTGTGCATGGACGACGCATGCCGGTGGTGGGCTCCATTTGCATGGATCAGATTATGGTGGACATCGGTCAAACCAGCGCCTACAACGGCGACGAGGTCGTGCTGCTCGGCGAGAGCGGCGAAGCCCGGATTCGTATCGAAGAGCTCGCAACCTGGGCCAACACCGTTCCGCACGAAGTGCTTACCAGCATCAACACTCGCGTGCCGCGTGTGTATCATGATGTGGCACGCTAATAGGCGCTGACTTCAATTCAACTGACTCACGTTGCCCGTCTCGTGCGCTGGCTGGCAGCCTAACGTTTGTGCAAGCTCATGATGTAACGGGAGAGAGCCAGTACCTGTTTTTTCGTCAGCTCAGGGCGGGGCATCGTGATCGGAATCGTTTCGCCATCCCAGTGAGTAGTCGTTATAAATCGTTGCAAGGATTGCTCGCTGGTGCCCGGTCGGTTGGCAATTTGGTCGAACCGAGGTGCTGGACCGTACATCGTTGGGGGCGACTCCGAGTCGCTTGCCACGACGTGGCAACCTGAACATGCAATCCGGGCCAATTGTTTGCCACTGAGCACCAGAGGATCAGGGGCGGAGTCCGCCCGGCAGGCGCTCGTACCGTACAGGCCACAGAGGCCAACGTAGAGCAGCCCTGATATCCACCCGAATGTGCGTGATGACTGAACTGGCGTGCGTCTCATAAGAACTTACCAATTGCGCCGCATCGTCTCTGGAACCGCAGAAAGTGAGCGATCCGGTGCCCCGTACTATGGTGCAACCAATGATTCGCGACCAGAGCGTGCGAGATAATCCGCCAGAGCCTCAAAGTCTGATCGGCCGAGGCTTGCCAACAGTCGCACATGGGTACGACTGAAGTTGGGCCGGCGGCCATCCACCGCATCATGCATCTGACGCAACAGGTAGGCGTAATGCTGACCCGCCAGTCGCGGATAGCCCCTGCGGTTCTGGCCGTTGCCCGCTGCTCCATGGCACGGGGCGCACGAGCGGGCATAGAGAGTCGAGCCATTGCTTGCAAATCTGCCGTCGCCCAGATTCGAGGTATAAACAGGCTGCAGACGGCTGATATACGCGGCGACGTCGGCGATATCGCTGGCCTCACCCAGATTATGGGCATCGGAGTAATGCTCCATGAGTGCATCCCAGCGCTGATCGAGACGGAAGTCAACGAGCTGAGCGGCGATCACGCGAAAGTGCTGGCCGGCGATTTCCGGAATGCGTCCATCCGGCGTCCCGCCGCCATTGGTGCCATGACAAGGGGCACAGATCACAAACATCTGTTCCCCGTGCGCGGCGTCCGGTTTGCTTGCGAGCACCGCGTCAATTTCCCGCTCCGCATCTGAGGCGCCATAGGTAATCGACGCCACCGAAATGATCAACAGCCAAACGGTGAGCCGCATCAATTTCCGATGCTTGTGCATTGCAGTAATCTCCTTGTTGCGCACTCAATTCGCCATACGTAGATTCCGTCATCGCCTCGCGACATGGCATCTGCCAGCCTCAGACTGTTGCGAGGCTGTGGATAGATTGGAGCCTGCATGGTCGCGATATCAAAAAGAT
>JBEKUL010000202.1:0-3640 GCA_049515055.1 Steroidobacteraceae bacterium
GATCATCTGAAGAAGCTCGATCCCTATCTGCGCTCTCTGCGGTTGGATGCGATCGACATGACGGCATTGCAGCCGTTCATACGCGATCGCAGGTCGAAGGATGGTGTCTCGAACGCGACCGTCAATCGCGCTCTCGAGGTGGTTCGGCGGATATTGAACGTCGCGCATCAGGATTGGCGGTGGCTACGTGGGGTTCCGAAGATTCGGATGCTGAAGGAACCCCGCCGCCGCGTGCGCTTCCTGAGACGCGAGGAGGCTGACCGATTGATCGAGGCTTTGCCAACCCACATGAAGCCGATCGTGCAGTTCGCGCTGGCGACTGGCTGTCGTGCGGGCGAGATTTACGGGCTCGAGTGGAGCCGGGTGGATCTCGCTCGCAAGGTGGCGTGGCTCGATCATGGCACCACGAAGTCGGGCGAGGGCCGCGGTATTCCGCTCAATGCGGACGCCGTGGCGGCGCTCGAGTCGACGCGGGGTCAGCATCGGCGGTGGTGTTTCACCTTCGCCGGTCAGCGTATCCACCAGAGCTCGACGGCGTGGGACAAGGCGAAGCAGCGTGCCGGCATCGAGGAGTTCCGTTTCCACGACCTGAGGCACACCTGGGCCTCCTGGCACGTGCAGAACGGCACCTCACTGCAGGAGCTGATGGAGCTGGGAGGCTGGAGGTCGTACGAGATGGTGCTGCGCTATGCGCACCTGGGACCGGAGAAACTGAGCTCCGTGGCCAGTCGCATTGAGCGGCAACCGGAAGGAGCGAGTCTGATGGTCGCGCCGCGCGGCAAAAACGTAGCAGAGAACGCTACGTTTTCGCTACGTTTGGTCAATTGAGCATTGCCGATCAGTGGCAAGTAATTGATTGATTGGCGCGCCCGTGCAGGATTTCCCCGTTGAGGACCGCCCGATTTCCTGAGTTGGGACCCGCCTGAACGGGTCACTGGCGGAGCCGAAGGCGACGATTGTTACGTGTCCTTTTTCCTGCTGGCAAGTTTTCGTGCTTTGACGCCGCGATAGCTCTCGCCGGTGATGTGGATGGTGAGCGCTGCGTGCTCGAGTCGATCGCGGATGGCATCGGCGATAACCGGATCGGCAATGACTTCGGACCAATGATCGAGCGGCAACTGCGTGGTGAACACGGTGGACTTGCTGATGGATCGCTCTTCGAGCAGCTCGCACAGATCCTGAGCCTCCGTGGAGGAGAGTTTTCGCATCCCGAAGTCGTCGATGATGATGAGGTCGGGCTTGGCGAGCTTGTCGCGGTAGCGCAGATACGTGCCGCTGGAGCGCGCCAGCGCGAGATTCTCAAGCCAGGTGGTAACGGACATGTACAGCACGGATTTGCCACAGGCGCAGGCATGCAGGCCCGCGGCCTGAGCGATGAAGGTCTTGCCCACACCGGTCTGGCCGATCAGCAGCACCGGCCGAGCTTCGTTCAACCAGTGCAGGCTGTAGAGCTCTTTGATTTGCGCCTTGCTGATCGAACGGCTGGCGGTAAAGTCGATGTCCTCGAACGCCGGACGCAGGGTGAACTTGGCGGCTTTGATGCGATAACCGGTTTTGCGCTCTTGGCGGTAATCGGCCTCGGCCTGCAGCAGCGAGTCGAGCAGCTCGGTGTAACTGGTCTGGTCGCGCGTTGCATCCGCGATACTTTGCTCGAACGCACCGAGCATGCCGAACAGTTTCATGTCGGCCATGAGGTTTTTGGCCACAGCGGTACTCATAGTTTCTCAGGTCTCCTGCGGTGAAGGGGTGGGAACGGGAACAGAGTTGTCGGCGTCAGCGGCATCGGCAATGCCAGGGGCATAACGCAGCATGGGATTGCCGGGTCGGCGCACGATCTCGCGCGTCGCATCGGCGCCGATGACTTGCTTTCGCGCCTGCGCTAGCAGCGCCTGGAAGTACGGCACGCGGAAGCGGTTGTAGCGCCGCATGCTGGCGATCGCGGCGGCGATGCGCTCGCTGGCGATGTCGTGGCCGGCGGCGTTGATCTCTTTGGTGCAGCTACGAACGAAGCCCTGGCAACGGCGGATATTGCCGTAGACGTCCGTATTAAACAGCTCCACGAACAACCGATTGAGTTCGCTGTGGATGAAGCGCGACTGGGAGAGCAGTTTTTGCGGTGTGGCTTCGTAGTACGCCTGGGAGGCCGATGGGAAGTGCGCATCGATCTTGATGCGCCGGCCGTCGCGATGGCGGCTTCTGGGATGGATCGCCAGGCGCTGCAGGTTCAGGAAGATCTCGACCTGGTTCTCGGTCAGCTTGATGCGCAGCCTCTTGTGCCGGTGGATGTGCGGGGCGCTGTAGAGCACCGCTTCCACCAGCACATAGCAGTCCGCATGTAAGGTCGCATCCTTCCATTCCCCGCCATCTGAGCCATCAAGCGGTAGCGCCTTGAGCGCGGCTTTCTCCAGCGTCTGGAAGCGCTCGCGGCGCGAGATGCCAAAGCGCGTGTGGCGCCGAGCGTTGATGCGCTCCACGCACTGGCTGAGTGCCTGATTGATCTGCAGCAGGGATGTGAAGCGCGAGCGACGATAGCGGAAGCGCACGTAGCGCATCAGCAGTTTGATCAGGCCCTCGACGATGGCTTTGTCTTTGGGATGATCCGGACGCGCAGGCACCACTGCGGTGGCGTACTGGCTCGCCAGCTGCGCGTAGCCGGGGTTCAGATCCGGATCGTACAGGTGGCACTTGAGCACGCCTTGCTTCAAGCAATCGGGCACAGTCACGTGCGGCACACCGCCGTAGTAGGCGTACATGCGCCGGTGCGATCCGAGCCAGTTGCGGCTCTTCATGTCCTCGGCTGCCCAGGCAAACAGCAGTTGACTGAAGCCCAGACCCGCGACAAAGACGTAGGCTTTGCGGATCTCACCGGTCTTGAGTTCGATCCAATCGAGCGTGTCGCCGGCGTAGTCGACTTCCACGCGCTCGCCGGGCTCGAACTCGCGCGCCGTCATCGACGCCTGGCGGTATTGCGGGAACTTGCGGTAAAACTGCTTCCAGAAGTTCGAGTAAGTCGTCAGGTGCTGAGCTTTCTCCTCCCACAGGAACTTCAACGGATGCCCGAGTCCCAGATCGTGGATGATCTGCGGCCAGTCGATCTGCAGCATCCACAACGGATCGGGCAGCGCTCGCGGCGCCGCAGGCGAGAGGCGTAGGCCATCGCGCACCTCGCGCACGGTATGTCGCGAGCAGCCCAGCGCCCGTGCGATCTCACGCAAGCTGCGGCCCTCAACCAGTCGCCGCCGGATCTCTTCGTAGCGCCCCACCGTCATGCTGCGTGAGCCCATACCGTCCTCTCCTTCGTGGCCAGCCACGACGGTAGCGGTACGGCCTGGCGAGAGCGCGCCATGGCCGGTGAACAGCTCATTTTCGTTCGATCTGGACATCGGCGGACCACTCCAGCGCCCTCGCCAGGCACCCCAAAAGCGCCCCGCCGGTGGTACCCAACTGAGGAAATCGGGTGGTCCCGAACTCAGGAAATCAGGTGGTACCCAATTGAGGAAATTGGGTGGGTCCAATCACAGGAAATTCTGCAGCCCGGAGAGATTCGAACTCCCGACCCCCTGGTTCGTAGTTCGAAGAGGTCTGTTTTTTGCTACACGGGCAAAAATAGGGTTGTTTGTTTATCAAAGAGTTATTGAAC
>JBEKUL010000203.1:0-3635 GCA_049515055.1 Steroidobacteraceae bacterium
GTCGTATGGACCGGTGTATAGACAATTCGGCTGCTCAAGTAGCGTGACACCGAGCTTCCCAAGTCTTTCCATAGATCCGTGCAATGACAAGTGGAGCGATTTCGGCGCGGCGGCTAAGCACTCCAACAGAACGATCGCCGAGGTCTGACAACGCAACAAGCCATTCCAGGCTATTTTTCGGGTCAAGTAGTGTCGGTTGCGCTGCTTTAATGGAATAGAGCGCACTTTATTTTCGATAAGCAGCGCCAGCGTGGGAATCCTCAGCCACTTTTCAAAGTATTCCCAATAAAACCATGGCGAACTGACCACCAGCAACCTTACTCGTCTCAGTGCTCGTCGCTCGAGCCACCGCATGCAGCGTCCTACGAGGGACCTCGAGAGCGGTAACGCATGAATATCTGCGACGTCATAGATAGTCGGCATGCGCGTGAGTCCACAAAGCCAACTAATTAGAAGGAGCTCCAGTGTGTTAACGATAACGATGGTGTCAGTGCCGTCAATGCGTCCCCCTGCTCGCGAGAGGATCCAAAGCGCCCGGGCCAGGGAAATAAAACGGGAAGCCGTGACACCGTCTGTCATTGGGCCGAGTGACGTGTTTGAAATGCCGGGGCTCGAATATATTGGATGATCTACAGCCCCGCGATCGAACGAAAACAATTCTATCTTTCTACCCGCAGCAAGGGCTCCGATCATGCGATCGGCAACTTTGGTGTGTCGACGATGACTTGATACAAATATTAGTCTCTTCGACATTGCAATATCGAAGCTAACCCACGGCAGTTCGATCCTTGGGCGAAACTAGCATTCTTCATTGATCACGCTGCCTATTACTTTTGCGCCCGAGCGTTGTAGACTGTCCATTGCCTGTGCAAGTTTCGCACGGCGAGTGCTGTTTCGGCGCATCAGCAGAATCGCGGCACCTGCGTGTGCCGCCAAAATTTCCGCGTCTGCCGTCTCGGTAGCGGCTGGTGTGTCAAGCACGACGAGATCGAATCGCGCGGCATACCGATCAAGCACGGCATCAAATATCTGGCGCATGAGCAGTTCCTGCGGATTAGGAGGAACCTGCCCGGCGGTCACCACAAACAGCCGCAATTGCGGATGGACGCGATGTGCGACCTCTCCGCCGGCGCGCCCTGTCAAAAGTGCGGTCAGTCCTAGGTCATTCTCTATATTGAACATTCGATGCTGCTGAGGGTGACGTAGGTCAGCATCGATGAGTAATGTTCGTTTTCCCGCTTGGGCGAAAACAGTAGCGAGGTTCGCGGCAAGCCAACTGCGGCCCTCGCCCCGCTCAGGACTTGTTATCGCCAAGACTTTTCGTTCGGCTTCGTTGAGCCAGCCAAGTAGAAGTCGGCTGCGGATAGTGCGTAGCTGCTCAACTACCTTACACTGAGGATTGTGGGCAGCGATGACCGCCTTGTGAACGCCCAAATCATTTGGAATAAGCGCGTAATTGAACTGCCGGGCCAATGCGAACTGAATGTCCTCTGGCGTCGCTTTGTTGAGTTGCACCGCTGCATCCCCAAATCGCATCCCCGTTCTGCCAGCGTAGATTCGAATCTCGTCGACGTCCGTCTGCTCAAGCCGCCCGGCGGCGACGAGGATCGTGCCGATGGCGCGAGTATAGTCGCGCCGACGCGTCGAATCGGTGCCCTGACCGGTGCTGCTGCTATCCAGTGCGGGCGAAGGACTTAGTAAGGCCATGAGTGGTTCGGCTATAGTATTGGCCGGGCCAATGCGGGTATAGCCAAATCAAATTGCGTTGGAGCCAATGCCTCGCGCCGATACGCAAACAGCGCGGAGCAATTTCGGTGGCTAAGCATTGGGGGCTCGCTCACTAGTGTCGCCTCACCTTAAACGTATGCTTCTGGTACCAAGTCCATCTCGATGAGTACGGAGTCCGCCGCACAATCTGCATCCAAGCGCTACACAAAAAGTGCAATGAATTCCTTTAGTTCGGAGATGTGGGTAGATTGCGCCCTCAACAATCTACGATATGCGACTATCGATCTAATGGCAAATCGCATCAGTTTTCGGCTCTCTGTACCAACTTAGAGCACCGCGGAAGCGCTTGGATAGGATGTGGACGGTCGCTGATGCGGCGGCCGCTAGCCTAGTTCCGGAAGTCCAAAGTCGTGCGCATAGCGCGAGTAAGGAGCGCGTGTGGGTTGCCGCGCGCCGACCCCGGTAGAGGATCAGTTCTCGGATCTTGCGAATGCTCAGTGCTCGTGCCGGTATCGAGCCTCCGGTACCAAAACCGGCGACGGTATCCCCCTTGAGCACCAGTAGCGCTCAGCCAGATTCGGCCATCTACCAGCGTTCCGATAGATCATTATGTAACAGCAACATTGTCGAATTTGCGCGATCGCGTCGGCGAGCTTCTACTATGTGTGGGCAGCGGCTTGAATTGCGTTCCTAAGCAGTTACGCCCGTTGAATCATCGAAATAGGTTGATCGGCTTTTTTATCAGGACTAATCTCAACTGCGTAAGAACCGAGACTACACAGTCATCGTCGCGTCATTAGCGGAAAGGTATGAATGTTGGAAGCCACTGAAGCCAGTGTTGGCAGCTCGCCAACGCGCGGTGAGACGATTGAACGGCCTTTATCCTCGGAACAAGTAGAGGAGTTCTTTCGGCAGGGCTTCCTCGTTGTCAGGACCCCTCGGATCCCGATGTCGCAGATTGCGTGGTGCCGCAATCTTCTGATGAGAATGTTCGAGCGCGACACGGGGCGAAACGAGGGTCGGAATGTCGATCTTGCCGCCAGAGAAGGTGGAAAGGACGGACCTTCTCCACAAATATTTCGACCTTCACTTTACGCACGCGAGTTAAGCGAATGGCCATTTCGAAAAACCGGCCTCGCAATCGCCAAGCAGTTGCTTGGGCCAGAGGCTACGCTGGCGGCAGATAACGCTGTCTTCAAACCAAGCGGTAACGGGGGACCAACGCCCTGGCACCAGGATGAAGCGTATAACAATCCCCAATTTTACGAGCGACAGGTCACGATCTGGATCGCGCTCTATGATACGACGATTGAAAATGGCGCCATGGGGTTCATTCCCCGCTCCCATAATCTCGGCATCCTTCGTCACCGCCTGTACGGCGGTTCCAGGGTCGCAAATTCAATAGAGTGCGAAAGTGGATTCAATCCGACGGACGCAGTAATGTGCCCGATCCCCGCGGGCGCTATGACAATTCACCATGGCCGCACCCTGCACGGAGCGTCTGGAAACAGTTCAACTTCGCCGCGGCTCGGCTACATTCTGAATTACAAAACGCCGCCGACTCCGCGTTTGGATCTCGGCCCCTTTCCTTGGAATGAGAGTTATGCCAAGTCACTCCAAGGGCAACGCAGGAAGTGGCTGTTCCGAGGCGGAATGGTCGTGGATTTCCTGCGCTTCATCAGATCGGATCGCGACAATTTCCGGTATCTCTGGAACCGACTACGCAAGATCGTGTCACGCGTTAGCAGTCGGCGCTGAATATCTGTTCCAGCGGACGCACGATAATTCGATGGGACCGGCGGCGAATCGACTGCAGCACTTAAAGATTCAGAAATAAACACGGCAGAATTGCCCGATGCCTATTTCAAGGCGCGGTTGCGCTCAGCTTGGCCACAGGCGCAGGGCTC
>JBEKUL010000204.1:0-3585 GCA_049515055.1 Steroidobacteraceae bacterium
GCCCGTTGTGTTCCGCAATGACCGTGACGTTCATGCGCACCAGCGGGCGCACATCGCCGGCGAGCACCCCGTCGCTCGACGCGATGAGGACCAGCTCGTACTGTGCAGTGACGCTGGCCATGACCTGCACGATGCGCGGATCCATGCGCCGGGTCTCGCGATCGATGCGCTCGAGCCACGCAATCTTGTCCTGGTCGGCCAGACCCAGCAGCGGATCGATCGGCGGATACAGCCGATGTGCGCTGACGCCGTGCCAGGCCTGGACCGCGCCGCTGCCGCGCTGGACCGAGATGGCACGCGCGGCGCGCGCAGCCTCCTCCAGCGCGGGCATCATGATTTCATCGGAATAGGCGAAGCCGGTCTTCTCACCGGCCATCGCGCGCACGCCGACGCCCTGCTCTATGCTGGCGCTGCCTTCCTTGACGATGCCGTCCTCGAGCCCCCAGCTCTCGGCGCGCGCGAGCTGGAAATACAGGTCGGCGGCGTCCACGGCCGAGCCGAGCACGAGGCCGAGAGCCTGCTCGATGCGGCCTTCATCCAGGCCGGCGGGCGCAAGAATGCCTTCGCGCGCGCAGCGCAGCGCATCAGTGGCGGTCAGCGATGTCGACATGGCGATGCTCTGCCTCCGGTTGATCACATTACTCGATGCGAGAGGGCCGGGAAATCGCGGCGCGCGGCTTCCTGCGCGGCCAGGTCCAGTCGGCTGACGATGACGCCCTCGCCGCTGGGTAAACGGCTCAGTATCGCACCCCAGTGATCGATGATGAGGCTGTCGCCATAGGTCTCGCGGCCGCTCGCATGCCGCCCCCACTGGGCTGCGGCAACCACATAGCTGAGATTCTCGATGGCGCGTGCGCGCAATAGCGTCTCCCAGTGCGCGCGCCCCGTAGGCACCGTGAATGCCGCTGGCACCGTGAACCATTGCGCCCCAGCAGCGGCCATGGGCCGATACAGCTCGGGAAAGCGAATGTCATAGCAGACCGACAGACCCAGCAGTCCCGCGGGCGTGGGCACCAGCACCTGACGGGCTCCGGGTGCAATGTTCGCCGACTCGCGATACTTCTCGGCACGCCCGGGAATGGCAACATCGAATAAGTGAATCTTGTCGTAGCGCGCGACGCGCTCTCCCTGATCGTTATAGACGAGGCACGCGGCCGCGACGCGCTCGCCGGGGCGTTCCGAGATCGGGGTGGTACCGCCGACTATCCACAGTCCCAGCGCGCGCGCGCGCGCGCCGAGGAACTGCTGCACCGGACCATCTCCGTCGCGCTCGCCGATCGCACGCTTGTCGGCATCGGCAAGGCCCATGAAGGAGAAATTCTCCGGCAGTACCGCCACGCGCGCGCCCTCGGCCGCCGCGCGCTCGAGCAGGCCGCCGGCCGCAGCCAGGTTCGCGGCCACGTCGGGGCCGGAGGTCATCTGTATGGCCGCGACCGCCACCGCAGTCGTCGGGGATTGCTGGCTCATAGCCACGCCTCGCTCTGAAATCGCCATAGCGGCAGACCTGCCCCCGCCAGCAGCGCCGCCGTTTCAAACAGCGGCAGTCCCATCACGCCCGAATAGCTGCCATGCAATGACTCGACAAACACTGCGCCGCGTCCCTGGATGGCGTAGGCGCCCGCCTTGTCGTGCGGCTCACCGCTATCCCAGTATGCCTCGCATTCCTCGCGACCC
Organism: Steroidobacteraceae bacterium; assembly: GCA_049515055.1. Taxonomy (GTDB): domain Bacteria; phylum Pseudomonadota; class Gammaproteobacteria; order Steroidobacterales; family Steroidobacteraceae; genus FEN-1191. Next base: position 1,675 of record JBEKUL010000204.1, read on the forward strand.
AGTGAGCGCAGACGCACCAGGCTGCAGCTCAACGCCGTTTGCAAGGTTCCGCCATGCGCCAGCGCGACGGCGGACAGGACCTCGTGCTCGCGGCCCGACAGGCGCGCCAGCATGGCGAGCCCGTGCTCGCGATCGCGCGGCTTCTCGAGCATGTGCTGATCAATCACGACCGTCGTGTCGGCGCCCAGCACGGCCTGGCGCTGATCGAGGGCTCCGGTCGCCTCCAGCAGCGCGCTGACCTGCATCGCTTTCTGCCCGGCCAGGCGTCGTACGCATTGCTCGATCGGCTCGCCCTCGTTGCGCCGCTCATCGATGTGCGCGGGCATTACACGATGCGGCATGCCAATCTGCGTCAGCAGCGCACTGCGGCGCGGTGATTCCGAGGCCAGTATCAGCATGGGTGGCACAGGTTGCATGGTTCAGGAGCGGTGATAGGGATGGCCGGCCAGCACGGTGGATGCCCGGTACAGCTGTTCCGCAAGCACCACGCGTGCCAGCGCATGCGGCAGCGTCAGGCGCGAGAGCGACCAGTGCAGGCGGCCGCGCGCGAGCACCTCATCGCTCAAGCCATCCGGACCGCCGATCACAAAGGCCAGATCCCGGCCCTCGCTGCGGCGCGCCTGCAGCCACTGCGCGAGCTCCGGCGTACTGAACTGCTCGCCGCGCTCATCGAGCGGCACCACCAGGTCGCGCGCTGACAATAATGCAAGGATGCGGCGCGCCTCACTGGCTTTGGCCGCCACCGGCGCGCCACCGGCCTGTCTGCGGCTCGCCGGTGACAAAGCGCTCAGCTCCAGCCGCCAGGTACCGCGCAGGCGGCGCGAATAGTCCTCGACCGCCGCATCGACCCAGGTGGGCATGCGCGTGCCGACAGCAATGACGCGCAGGCGCATCGGCGCACGCCACCCTCAGCGGGCCGCGCTGCGTGGCGCCGCGACGCGCCGCTGCGGTGGCTCCCAGAGCTGCTCGAGCCCATAGAACTCACGCACCCGGGGCAGCATCACATGCACGAGCACGTCCTGCAGATCCAGCAGCACCCATTCGCCGTCGCGCGTACCTTCGATCCCGAAAGGCCGCAGGCCGGCATCGCGTACCCGCTCGACGATGCGGTCAGCGATCGCGCGCACATGCCGATCGGAGTTGCCCGAGGCCACGATCATCGCATCGGTAATGTCCGTCAAAGCGCGCACGTCCAGTAATTTGACATTGACTGCCTTCATGTCATCCAGCGCCGCAAGCACGAGCTTTTCCAGAGTCAGATTGCGTCGCGGTGCGCGGCGCGGGCGAGCGCTCTTTGTCATGCGGGTCGGCTGATCCTCCGGAAGCCTTCAGGGGTCAGGCTGAGCATAGCACCCGCTGCGCAGGATGAGATCGCGCACCGGCTCGGGCACCAGGTAGCGCAGATCGCGGCCCGCGAGGATCAGCGCACGCAGGTCCGTAGAGGCGATCTCAAGCTGTGTCACGGCATGCACATGAATGCGCCCGGCGCTTGAGTTGTGCAGATCAAGCACGCTGCCGGTACCGCGGTCGACCATCTCCTCCCCGAGCGGGCCCATGATCGGCGCCTTCCAGCCCGGCCGGTGCGCCACCACCACATGTGCGAGCCCGAAGATCTCACGCCAACGGTGCCAGCTCGGCATACCCAGAAATGCGTCCATGCCGAGCAACAGGCACAGCGAGCGCTCCGGATATTCAAGGCGCAGTTCGGTCAGCGTATCGATCGAGTAGGACACGCCGCTGCGGCGGATCTCGCGATCATCCACGGTGAAGCCGGACTGCCCGGCCACCGCGGCACGCACCATATCCAGCCGCAACTCGCTCGAGGCCAGTGGCGCCTCGCGATGCGGGGGATTGCCGGTCGGCAGGAAGCGTACCTGGGCGAGCTTGAGGGATTGCCACAGTTCAAAGGCG
>JBEKUL010000205.1:0-3573 GCA_049515055.1 Steroidobacteraceae bacterium
CCTGCTGACCAAACGTGGGATCATATTTCTTGCGATCATCGTGATCCACGCGCTGGTCATTTATGCTTTCGCCAGCGGTCTGGCAAAAAGCGGCAAACGCTATCTGCAGACAATCCTGCAAACCAACATCATCAATCAAGAGAAGGTCAAGGAACTGCCGCCGCCACCGCCGCCGGTCGATCTGAAAGAGAGGCCGCCGATACAGGTCGTCGCGCCGGAAGTCAGTATCACCATACCGGTGGAAACGGCGCCGATCACGGTCGCGAAACCGCCACCGCCGCCGCCGCCCGTGGTCGTTCGCCCACCGCCGCCGGGCACACCGGTACAAGTGACGTTCCGGCCCGATATCTCCAACTATTATCCGGAAGCAGCACGCCGCGAGGGACAGGAAGGGCGCGCGATCATCAAGATTTGCGTGAATCAGCAGGGGAAGATTGACAGCGCCGACGTCGCTACCAGCTCGGGATTTCCGGAACTGGACGAGGCGGCTATCAAGGTGGCCAAGGCTTATCGGTTCAAGCCCGCCACCTCAGAGGGCAAGCCGGTCAGCTCCTGTCCGACGCTGCCGGTCAAGTTTGAACTTCACATGACCGGTTGATTGAGCCACGCGCCAGTTGATCGCTATCATTTAGACTCACGCAATCGGGACTCAGACGACTTTTGGTCCGCCCGGATCACCGGGCGGGAATGATGTAAAAGAGGAAACTAAATTAAATGGACGCAGCAACCACTACCGCCGCCGCCGCCGCTGCCACGGCGACGACCACCGGCAACCCCTATGGCCTTCTACCGCTATGGGTGAATGGCAGCATCGTGAGCCGAGGCACGCTGGTCGTGCTCATGGTGATGTCTTTGGGATCCTGGTTCATCATCCTGACCAAGCTCTGGGATCAGCGCGTGTTGCGGCGTTCGGGTAAAATTGTCGAGAAGCAGTTTTGGACTGCCCCCTCGCTCAAGGACGGCGTCGAGCGCCTGGGCAAGCGCGATGATTACCGCTACATCGCTGAGAGCGGTCTGCGCGCGGCTTCGCATCATGAAGGGCGGCTCACCGATCGCATCGATCTGCACGAATGGATCACGATGGCGCTGCAACGGGCCGTCGACGGCGTCAACAGCAAGGTGGGCGGCGGGCTGTCATTCCTGGCGTCGGTCGGCTCAGTGGCACCATTCGTCGGACTGTTTGGTACGGTCATGGGAATTCTGAACGCACTGATCGACATCGGTATCGCTGGCCAGGCGAGCATCGATCGTGTAGCCGGCCCGGTCGGCGAAGCGCTGATCATGACGGCGATCGGATTGTTCGTCGCCGTGCCTGCGGTGCTCGGCTATAACTGGCTGCTGCGCCGAAATAAGATCATCCAGGACAACGTACGAAACTTCGCCGCCGATCTACATGCCTATCTGGTCAGCGGGGCACGTGTAGGCAACACCTGATCGGAGAGCAGTCCCCATGGCAATGAGCATCGGCACGAGTGAAAGCGGCGACGAGCGCGGCACCATGTCGGAGATCAATACGACGCCGCTCGTGGACGTCATGCTGGTGTTGCTGATCATCTTTCTGATTACCATTCCGGTCATCACCAAGGAAGTGGTCAAGAACGTACCCAAGGCGAACAACATCCCGACGCAGACCAAGCCGGAGAACATCACGATCTCCGTGACCGCCGACGGGGATGTCTACTGGGGTCCGTACAAGGTTCCAGACATGCACCGACTGGTCACGGAGGTGGAGCGCGAGGCCGTCAAGGTGCCGCAGCCCGAGATTCACATCCGGGCCGATGCGAACACCGAGTACAAGAATGTCGGCAAGGTTATCGCGGCGATCAATCGCGGCGGGGTGGTGAAGGTTGGATTCATTACTGAGCCGGATCACGGCGTGCGCGGCACGCGCTGAACGGGGATTACTGCTATGGCTATGAGTGTCGGAGGAGGCAGCGAAGGCGCGCCAATGTGCGAAATGAACACGACGCCGCTGATCGACGTCATGTTGGTGCTGTTGGTCACGCTGATCGTGACGCTGCCGATCATGACGCACGCGGTCAAGCTTGATATGCCGCCGCCAAATCTGAATCAGCCGCCGCCGGAAACCCCGCCCGTGATCATCAATCTTGACATCTACTATGACGGGGCCATTTCCTGGAATGGCGAGCCGGTCACCTCGATGAATGAACTCGAGCAGGAGTTCAAGGATGCCGCGGCGCAGGATCCGCAGCCCGAGCTGCATCTGGCGCCGGATAGCCATGTGAAATATGACGTTGTCGCCAAGGTGTTGGCCGCGGCGCAGCACAACAACATGGCGAAGATCGGGTTCGTCAATACCAGCCAGTTCGTCGAGGACTAATCAACGCTATGAGTAATCGCTCGAGGATCGTCTCCCCATTGGTGTACGTGCTATCCGTGGCAGCAATCGCGCTGCTCGGAGTCAGCGGCACAGTACTGGCGGCCGACACGGCCGCGCCCACCGTATCGCGCGGGGTCGCCAAGCCGCTCAAGGCGGCCCAGGACGCGTTGCAGGCGAAGAATTTCGACGAGTCCATCGCCCACGTCAAGGAAGCACAGGCGGTGCCCGGCGAGAAGACCGCTTACGATCAATATGCGATGAATAGCCTGCTGCTGCAGGCCTACAACGGCAAGCACGATACAGCCAACGTGGTGCCGATATTGGCGCAGCTGGTGCAGTCGCAGTATACGAGCGGCGATCAGCGCAGATCATTTTATAAATTCATCGCCGGCTATTATTTCCAGGAGAAGGATTACGCCAAGGCGCTCGATGCGGCCAATGAGGTCGTCAAGAACGGCGGCAACGACGTGGAGACGCAAAACCTGATCGCTAAGTCCCAATACCTGACGGGCAAGTACAAGGAAGCGGCGGTCACGATGCAGGAGATCGTCAATAAGCTGGAAAAGCCCGATGAGGATTCATTGAAGCTGCTGTGGCAGTTCGACATCAAGGCCGAGGATAAGGCTGGCGCGTCCAGGGCAGTTGAGAAGCTCGTGGCCTACTACCCGAAGCCCGAGTACTGGGCCAATGCGCTGGCGTCGCTCGCGAACGCGGATACCAAGGATGCGCATCTGGAGCTGAACATCTATCGGTTGATGAGCGATGTGGGTGTGCTCAACCGGCCCACGGATTATGCTGATATGGCCGAGATCGCGCTGGACGCGGGCTATCCTGGCGAGACGGTGGCCGTGTTGCAAAAGGCATTTGGGGCGAACGTGTTCACCGATCAGCGCGATAAGGAGCGCTACCAGCACCTGCTCGAGGGTGCCAAGCAACGGGCCGCAAGCGACCAGGCATCCCTGGCGGAGAATGAGAAGAAAGCCCAGGCCGAGGCTAACGGCGACGGACTGGTTCAAGTCGGGGCGGCCTACCTGAGTTACGGGCAAAACGACAAGGCGGTCGCGTCGGTCAACCAGGGTATCGCCAAGGGCAATCTCAAGTATCCGGATGAGGCCAACCTGCTGGTCGGCATCGCATTATTGCGGGCGCACGAGAACGCCGCCGCGCAGAAAGCGTTCGAGAAGGTTGCCGCTTCGAGCAATCAGAGCTATGCGCGGCTCGGAAAGTTGTGG
>JBEKUL010000206.1:0-3546 GCA_049515055.1 Steroidobacteraceae bacterium
GACCTTATCCACGACGGTCACCGGCGGCTCGGCGAGGATGCTCAAGGAGGGCAGCACGATATCGAACTTGTCCGCTCCGAGCTGGCGCTTCGCCAGCAGCGCCTCGTTCTCCCAGGCCAGCAGTGCATCGCCAATGCCGCGATTGACAAAGGTGACCGTCGAGCCGCGCGCGCCCGAATCGAGCACCGGCACATTCTTGTAGAGCTGCGTGACGAAGGCCAGGGCCGTGGCATCGTTGCCGCCTGGCTGCTGCAGCGCCCAGGCCCACGCGGCGAGGAAATTCCAGCGCGCACCACCCGAGCTCTTGGGATTGGGTGTGATCACCTCGACGCCCGGGCGCACCAGGTCGCCCCAGTCGCGAATGTTCTTGGGATTACCTTTGCGCACCAGGAACACGATCGTCGAGGTATAGGGGGCGCTGTTATACGGCAGGCGCGTGGCCCAGTTCGCGGGGATCAAGTGCGCCTGGGTATAGAGCGCATTGACGTCATAGCCCAGGCCCAGTGTTGCGACGTCGGCCTGCAGGCCATCGATGATTGCACGCGCCTGCTTGCCCGAGCCGCCGTGGCTTTGCCGGATCTGCAGCACTTGGCCGCTCTGTGCGAGCCATTGGGCGGCGAATGCCTTGTTCAACGCCTCGTAGAGCTCGCGTGTCGGATCGTAGGAGACATTCAGCAATGTGATCGGCGCGCCCGCGGATCTGGCCGAAGTGGCACTCAAGCTGAGTGCGCCGAATGCGAGCACGCAGGCAGCCAGCAGCCAGCGCCCTGCGGGCGCGCGCGGCAAGTCAGAGCCAGGATTCATGGCGCTGATCCAGGCATCGCCTCGAGCGCGCTGTGCTGCATGGAAGCCCCTGCAGCGCCTGCAACATGAGCGCCTTGCGGCGAGCCACTGGTGCAGATCAGCAGCGGGCAGCGCGCACCTGCGGCAAACAGCGGCTCGAATTCCGCATGCAACAGCGCCTCGAGCTCGGAGGGCGAGCCATCCAGGCCCAGCACCACGAGCGCCGGCTCGGCGGCGGCGGCCAGATGTGCCACCCAGCTGTTGAGATCGCCGATCTGCACGTCGGTGCGGATATCCAGGCCATGCGTATCCAGCAGCTCCGCGCGGGCATCAAGCAGCCGTCGAAACGAGCTTGTCACCTCGGCGCGCGGCGCAGTGCGGCTCTGCACGCTCACGAAGGTGGCCTCGGCGTGCAGGTGGCGCATCACGCTCGCCACCAGGCCCAGCGTCGCCGAGCGGGCCGCGTCGCTCGAGCAATGAATCAGCATGCGGTGCGGCAGGCCCGAATGTGGTGGAATGCACAGCAGGCGCCGGCGTCCCTGTGCGACCGCAGCAGTGATCTGCTGGATGCAATGGGGGCCCAGTGCAATGACCGCGACGCCGGTCTGCGCCGCATCGCGCTCGTTGCTGTCGGCTGCGCTCAATACCGGTGCCTGCATGCTCAGCACGAGCTGTCGCAACAGCGGCGCCTCGCGCAGTCTGGCGGCCACGGCGGCATCATCGCTCAATATGCCGAAGCTCGAGATGGGTGTCGGCAATACATGAAAGCGTCGAATGCCGAGCATGACGCGCTTGCCTGCGGCCAGAGGCAAATGCGCCTGCTCGGCGTTGGTACGCGTGACGTCGACGATGACCGGGGCGGCTGCGGCCGCGCCGTCCACGGCGCTGCCCATGCTCGGCTGGTGCTCGCCGCCGACCGCGGAGATCACACCGCTATCGCGCGCAAGCTGCACGCGTGCGCGCTCGAGGTTGCCGGCGAAATCCACCGACACCACGTGTCCGCTCGCGAGCGGGCTGCTGCGCAGTCGCTCCTCATCCTCGGCGATCTCGAAGTCCTCGGGCCGCACGATGGTGATGACCTCATTGCCCATGCCGGCCGCCCTGAGACTCTCCCCGCCCGCGCGAAAACGGCCCCCGACCCGCAGACCCTCGCTGCTGCGCTCGCCGAGGAACAGATTCGCCGCACCCAGAAAAGTCGCGACGAAGCGTGTGGCCGGGCGCCGATAGAGCGTCTCGGCGCGCCCGGTCTCGAGCAGGCGGCCGTTGCGCATTATGCCGATGCGGTCGGCCAGCGCGAAGGCTTCCTCCTGGTCATGCGTGACCAGGATCGTGGTCATGCCGAGCCGTCGCTGCACCTGCCGGATCGTCTCGCGCAATTCCACGCGAATCTTGGCATCAAGTGCGCCAAACGGTTCATCCAGCAGCAGTACCTGTGGCTCGTGCGCGAGCGCACGCGCCACGGCGACACGTTGCTGCTGGCCGCCCGAGAGCTGATCGGGCATGCGTTGCGCGTAGCCCTCGAGGGCGACCAACTGCAATAGCTCATCGCGCCGCCGCGAGCGCTCATGACGCTTGACGCCGCGCACGCGCAGCGCAAATTCCACGTTCTGGCCGACCGTCATGTGCCGGAACAGAGCATAGTTCTGAAATACCAGGCCGACGCCGCGGTCCCGGGCACGCAGGTGCGTGACGTCACGCCCATGGAAGGAAATGCGCCCGTGATCGACGTCGGTCAGTCCAGCCGCGATGCGCAGCAGCGTACTCTTACCGCTGCCGCTCGGACCCAGCAGCACGAAGAACTCGCCGGCTTCGATCTGCAGCGAGGCGTCGTTGACGACCGGTGTGCCGTTGTAGCGCTTGGTGATCTGCTCGAAATTTACCGACATGCACACTCCTTCAGCCTGAATCCTAAGAAGTCGGCAGTCGTCATGTCAGTATCAAGCTGGTAACAAGATGGTTATGTGTCACGGTCTGGGAGACGATGCTTTGCCTTGGGTGGCTGCATCCGCTAGGCTGCGTTTGCCAATCATTTCAAGCCTTTAAATATGAAAGTCACGGTTTTTGGCTCGGGCTACGTCGGTCTGGTCTCAGGAGCGTGCCTGGCCGAGGCCGGTAACCACGTGCTGTGCGTGGACATCGACGCGGCGAAGGTCGAGCGCCTCAAGCGCGGCGAGGTTCCGATTCACGAGCCGGGCCTGGATGCGCTGATTCACCGCAACGCCGATGCCGGACGCCTCGAGTTCACGACCGACGCCGTGCGCGGGGTCGAGCACGGGCTATTCCTGCTGATCGCGGTAGGTACGCCGCCGGATGAGGATGGTTCGGCCGACCTGCGGCACGTGTTGAGCGTGGCACGCGCGATCGGCGAGCATCTGTCTCGCTACACCATCGTCGTGACGAAATCCACCGTGCCCGTGGGCACCGCCGACCAGGTGCGCATGGCCGTGCAGTCGACGCTGAACAAGCGCGGCGCTGCGGTCGAATTCGACGTGGTTTCGAACCCTGAATTCCTCAAGGAGGGCGCCGCGATCGATGACTTCATGCGGCCCGATCGCGTCGTGATCGGCACCGACAATCCGCGCACCACCGAATTGATGCGCGCGCTGTACGATCCGTTCACGCGCAATCACGATCGGCTCGTGGTCATGGATATCCGCTCTTCCGAGCTGACCAAATATGCCGCCAATGCCATGCTCGCGACCAAGATCAGTTTCATGAATGAGCTCGCCGCGGTGGCCGAGCGCGTCGGTGCCGATATCGAGA
>JBEKUL010000207.1:0-4199 GCA_049515055.1 Steroidobacteraceae bacterium
GTCGGCAGCAGGATGGCGTGCGGACACAGCTGCGCCGCCTGCATGATGCCCATGGCTGAATGCACGCCGAATGCGCGCGCCTCATAACTGGCCGTGGTGACAACGCCGCGGCCTGCATAGTGGCGAAGTTGCGCGAACTGTGCGCGCCGGCACGCTGCGAGCTCGCTGCGGCTGCCGCCAATTACCAGGGGCTGCCCGCGCAGCTGCGGATAGCGCAATAGCTCCACCGACGCATAGAAGGCATCCATGTCCAGGTGCGCGATGCGTCGGATCGGTAGGTTTGACTCAGCGCTCATCGCGTGTGCGCCTTGGACTGCCTCATGCGGGTTGCAGAACGCGCCACGGGCGGCACCAGCGCGTGGCACCGATCATAATTTATTACTGCGGTGATTTTGGCGGCAATTGTGCTGACGCATCGCTCGACATAAGATCCTCGCCTCAAGAACCCCATTTGGACAGAACCAGGAGCATTTTCGATGAAGCCGCATCACTTCGCACTGACCGCAGTGGCCCTGACAGCCGCCCTGAGCGCCTCAGCGCTGGCGGCGCCGATGACTTACGTCCCGGATCCCAATCACACCTTTGTGCGCTTCTCGTACAGTCACCTCGGGTTCTCGACCCAGATGTCGCGCTTCGACAAGACCACTGGAACTGTGACTTTCGATCCGGCCGCCAAGAGCGGGGCGGTGGACCTGGTGATTGACGCCAAGTCGGTGGACACGGGCTCGGAGCTGTTCAACGGCCACATTCAGGGCGCCGATTTCCTCGACACCGCGCAGTTTCCGACCGCCACGTTCAAGTCAACCTCGATAAAGTTCGATGGCGACGCGCCGGTCAGCATCGATGGCGTGCTGACGCTCAAGGGGGTCTCCAAGCCGGTGACGCTTACGGTGACGTCCTTCAAGCACGCGCCGAACATGCAAAAGAAAGATGCCATCGGCGCCAACGCCACGGCCATGCTCAAGCGCAGCGACTTCAAGATGGACAAGTACGTGCCGCTCGTCAGCGATGATGTCACCGTGACGATCGCGATCGAGGCCGCCGCGCAGTCGCCATAGCGCCACGCGGCGGCGAGCGCCGTTACTCGACTCGCAGCACGATCTTGCCGATGTGAGCGCCGCTCTCCATGAGCCGATGTGCCTGCGCGGCCTGTGCCAGGGGCAGCACCTCGTGAATGACCGGCGCGCAGCGGCCAGCCGATAAAATCGGCCACACGAGTGTCTGCAGCTCGCGCGCGATCGCTGCCTTCTCGGCCGCCGTGCGCGGCCTCATCATGGAGCCCATGATCGATGCGCGCCGCTGCATCAGGGGCGCGAGATGGAACTTCTCCACGACCGCCCCACCCATCGAGCCGATGATCACCAGGCGGCCGTCTTGGGCAAGACAACCGAGATTGCGCTCGAAATAAGGCGCGCCGACCATATCGAGTATCACATCGACCCCACGCCCCTCGGTGCGCTCGGCGATCAACGTCTCGAACGCCTGCTCGCGATAGTTGATGGCCAGCTCGGCGCCCAAGGCAACACAGGCTGCGAGCTTCGCGGCGCTGCCGGCCGTGGTAAACACGCGCGCGCCGAATTCGCGCGCCAGCTGTATAGCCGTCGTGCCAATGCCGCTGCTGCCGCCGTGAATGAGCGCGCTCTCGCCCGCTCGCAGATGCGCCATCTGGAACAGGTTGGCCCAAACCGTAAAAAGCGTTTCGGGCAGCGCGGCTGCGTGCACGGCGTCAAAGCCGTCTGGCCAGGGTAGGACCTGGCCGAGCGGCACGCTGCAGTACTGCGCGTAGCCGCCGCCGTTGGTCAGTGCGCAGACTCGCTCACCGGCGATCATGCCCGGCGCCTGAGCCCCGGCAACAGCGATCTCGCCGGCAATTTCCAGTCCGAGTATCGGGCTGGCATCGGCGGGCAACGGGTAGCGCCCCTGCCGTTGCAATATATCGGGGCGGTTCACACCGGCGGCCTGCACGCGAATCAGGACTTCCTTTGGCCCTGGTGCAGGCACATCGGCCTCGACCCAACGCAACACGTCGGCTGAGCCCGCGCCCGCGCATTCAATCCGGTGCATGCGTTGCGGCACTTTCACGTCTGACGCTCCTGCTAGATCACGCAAGGAATGAGCGCCCAGCTCGAGCGGCGATCGGCTTGACTCGGCGGGCGGCGACCACCCAGTAGCTCACCCAGGCGAACCAAAGTGCGGGGGTCAGCGCTCTTGCGGCTAATGTTGCCCATTCGGGCATAGAGGTTACAAAGTATTCCGGGCACATAGGTAACACTTTCAGGCTTTTGCGGGAGAGCGCAAATGCCGTGGCGGGAGTGTTACAAGATGGACGAGCGGCTGCGTTTTGTGGCTCGGTTGCTGGAAGGCGAGAAGATGGCGGTGATGTGTCGGGAGTTCGATATCTCGCGCAAGACCGGCTACAAGATCTTCTCGCGCTATAAGGATTATGGGCTCAAGGGTCTGACGGATAGATCTCGCCGGCCCTATCGGCATGCCAATCAGCTGCCGGTGCAGATCGAGCAGCTCATCGTGCATCTTAAGCAGGAGCACCCCAGCTGGGGTGCTCCTAAGATTCGCGAGAAGCTGCGCCGCCGCCACAGCGAGATCACATTACCGGCCATCAGCACCGTGCATGCGGTACTGGATCGGCACGGCCTGGTCAGCCGGGGGCGCAAGCCCCGCTACCACGCCCAGGGCACCAGCCTGAGTAAGCCCACCCGTGCGAACGATCTGTGGTGTGCGGATTACAAGGGTGAGTTCATGTTGGCGGATCGCCGCTACTGCTATCCGTTGACCATTACCGACTTTGCCTCGCGCTACCTGATCTGCTGCGAGGCACTGGATACCACGCGCGAGAGGTACGCTTTTAGCGTATTTGAAAGGGCTTTTAAGGAGTTCGGCCTGCCCCTGGCCATACGCACTGACAACGGCCATCCCTTTGCCAGCTGCTCGGCTTTCTTCGGCTTGAGCAAGCTCTCGGTCTGGTGGCTGCGTCTGGGTATCGGCATCGAGCGCATCCAGCCGGCTCACCCGCAGCAAAACGGTCGGCACGAGCGCATGCACCTGACGCTCAAGAAAGAGGCGACCAAACCCGCAGGCAAGAACCTGCTGCAGCAGCAGGCCAAGTTCGATGCCTTCCTGGAGTGCTACAACCAGCAGCGCCCCCATCAGGCCATCGGCATGAAGTATCCGGCCGAGCTCTACAGCCCTTCAGCTCGCTCCTACCATGGCTTGAGCGAGCTGGAATACCCGCTGCACGATCGCACTATCACCGTCACCAGTTGCGGTCGCATCTGCATGGGGTCTCGAAAAATTAATCTCAGCGTGGTCTTCGCCGGCCAGAACGTCGGCATCCGCGAGATCGCCGAGCACATCTGGCTCGTGAGCTTCATGCACTACGATTTAGGCTTCTTTGACGATGAGGCCGGGCGCGTCGAGTGCGCCCCCAACCCCTTTGCTGCTAAGGTGTTACCTATGTCTCCGGTATAAAACGTTACCCATGTAACCGGAATAGACCTACCCATGTAACCGGAATAGACCCTTCAATCATTGGTCGGGGTGACAGGATTTGAACCTGCGACTCCTACGTCCCGAATTCTTAAGCGCCTCGTTCGCTGCCGTTCGTAGAAGCACGCTAAAAGCCTAGAAAAATAGCTAGTTCGTCCAAGCAGTCGTTCGCCGCGGTTCGTGCAAAATGGGGCCGAACCACGCATAATTGACACCCCAACTGACACCCCCGAAGAACGCCTGGAACCCCGACCAAAGACGGTACGAATCGAAGGTTCAAATGCCATGAAACGACTGACGGACACTGCAATTCGCGCGAGGATTGCCAAGTCCCGCACTCGGCGGATTGATCTCGCCGATGGCGCAGTGGCAGGACTTAGCCTTCGGATCGGCCGCACCCGCGGGGCGACATGGTCGCTGCTCTTTCGCGTCGTCGGCGAAGGTGGTCTGACCAACCGAGGTCATGCCTTGAAGGGTGGCAAGCACCGAATCTCCCTGGGGAGCTATCCCGAGGTTTCGCTGGGGGCGGCTCGGGCAAAGGCCAGCCACTGTCTTGACCAAGCGAAGAGCGGTGAGCGCCCAACCGATGATCTGGAGAGAAACGCGACGGCTGGGGGCCTTACGGTCACCGCCCTCTGCGAGAAATTCCTCGACGACTACGTGCGAATGAAGGAACTGCGCGCGCTCCTGAAGTA
>JBEKUL010000208.1:0-3465 GCA_049515055.1 Steroidobacteraceae bacterium
GTGTTCAATCGCGGACCAGGTGTAGTCGGCCATGTAGCCTATGACATTTGTGTCCAGGGTAGCGACGAAATTCATCTCGCTCTGATTTGCGGCGCCAGTCCCATCGACATTGTACGATCCGTAATAGTGACCCGGATGGAACTTGATGCCGTTAGCCGTAGCAGACACAGCCGTAGCAGCAGCACAAGCCCCGTTGACGCAGATATTTGTTGGAGCAGTAGGTTGCAGCGCTGCCGCGAACACAAGCGGCATCACCAGGGCGCTCAACATGCCCACAAGCAGCGAGCGAGTACGAATTCTTTGTAGCGCCAAAGCACAACTCCGGGAAGGCTGAGTTAACGTAATACGATACCAATGAGCCCCGTCAATTAAGTGCAGCAGTTGCTCAGATCTACGCAGAAAGATTGAGAAGCAGCACTGAGTTTGACCTTAGCACCGTCGCACCGCAGCGGTACAGATGTCTCAAATCCCCGACTACCGGTGACTCTCGCTTTTACAGCGGCTTTAAGCGTCAAGTCTCCGGTAGAGTTCATAGGTCAGAGCAGCGATACGATCCCAGTCATACTTCTTCGCGACCCACGAGCGTCGTGCGCTACGTGCGATCTCGCTTGGCGGCTCGCACGCGAACTGTGTAAGTTTGTCGGCGAGCATTCCAATGTCGCCGAGCGAAAAATAGCAGGACTCTTCCAGAGCAACTTCCAGATTTGCCGGGATGTCGCTCGCCAACACCGGCAGACCATAGCCAAGCGCTTCAAGCATGGCTATCGGTAAACCTTCATGTGACGATGGAAGAACGAAGGCACCAGCGTGGCTGTAGAGCTGCTCCAATGCCCTGCCCGTGAGGGAGCCCGTGAGTACCACGCCCGCGGCGCTCGCGGCCTTCTTGACCTTCTCCGAATACGTATCTGACCCCATGCCGCCAACTAAAGCCAATTTCCAATCACTGGGCTGCGCTGCGACATAGGCGCTGATCAAATCAAGCTGACGCTTCTCCGGTACGATACGGCTGACCTGCAGAAAATACCGACCGGATTCGAGCCCAAAGCGCTTGACATGTTCATCCTCAGTCACGGATTCATGGATGACGGCTCCATTGAAAATCAATTCCGACTCGCGATGATATTTGACACGTATCAAATCCATGATGATTCGCGAAACCGCAATACGATCGTGAGAAAAGCGCATGCCCACACACTCACCAATCCGCAACCCCCAACGAACAAAGGCTCCCCATTTGTCGCGTTCGTAGTCCGCACCGTGGTGCGTCACCACTACGCGCAGGCCCAACAATCGGGCAATCGGTGTCACTAGCGCCGGGCCGATCGCGTGGACATGCAAGATGTCGGGCCGTGCAAAGCCGGCATACAGCACGCCGAAGATCGAGTGAAGCAGGGCTTCAACGCCCGGTTGTTTCGGGCACCAGATCCGGCGCAGACGCACCGATCCAAACGACGCACGCCCCCGCGGCACAAACGGCGTTCGCACCAGGACCTCCACCTCACATCCAAGCTTGGCGAGCCGCGGGTATAACTGCTCGGCGTGAGTTTCCACGCCTCCCGGAATGTTGGGCATACCGCGAACGCCGAGCACCATGATTTTCACGATAGTTTTGGAGCTACCCGAGAGCTACGCCGACGCAACCATATTTGCAGGTACGGCGACACCCAGTTCGGCATAGGTATTGAGGATCGAATCCCTGTATGCCGCCATCGTAAACTCACTTTCCACCCATTTCCGCGCATCCCTCCCCATTTGCTCGATCTTCGCGTCCGCACAGGCGGCGGTCGCAAGGAGTGCGGCAGTGAGCGAAGTTTCATTCCCGCTGACGAAGCCGAAACCCGTCTCGCCCTCGCGCAGTAGCTCCGGTATTCCGCCGATGCGCGCGCCAATGACCGGCTTACCCAGAGCATAGGCCTCGAGCAGACTCAGCGGCGCGTTCTCATACCATTCGGAAGGCAACACCACGGCGCGCGCACCGCGAACTGCCTCATGCAACGCGTCACCGCCCAGGTGGCCGAGGAAACTGACATCCGCCTCCAGCGTTGCCGCCAAAGCGCGCAGAGACTCCAATTCCGGACCCACTCCAGCGATCATCAGGGCGCAGCGCGCGTGCGCCGCAGCGCGAATGAGAGTGCTCAGCCCCTTTTCGGGCGCCAGCCGACCAAAGTATATGTACTTTCGCCCCGCAGTGTATTCGGGTCGATAGCGGCTGGCCTCGACATAATTCGGCACGTACCTGCACTTGGCCCGCGGTACGCCCCACTCGGACAGCTTCTCTATATAGAATCTGCTCGGCACGATGAAGCGGTCCACGCCGTAGCGAAAGGAGCCCAATAGCTGATGCGTGATGGCCTCGGCCATGACCACCGCACTCAGTGCCGTCGAGTTCTTGATGCAGCGATGCAAGAGTACGTTATAGAGCCGCCCGCCTCGGCAACGCTCGCAGATACCGTCGCTCGCCAGCATTTTGTACGCGGGACAGGCAATTTTGAGATCGTGTAAAGTCATGACCGTTGGAATGCCACGGTCCTTTAACAGACTCAGAATCGATGGCGAAATATGATGATAAATGTTGTGGGCATGCGCTACGTCCGGGCGCACCCGATCCAGCAGCCGACCCAGTTGACGCCTGGCTTCGAAGGAATAAATTACCTTCGGTATGCGCCGTAGCTTCTCGAACAGCGAGTACTGGGCGTCAAATTCAATCTCCTCGACAAAAAACTCGGCCCACGGCGATGCAAGGTTCTTTGGGTGTCGCATCGCAAACGGGACTACATTCCAACCTAATGCCTCGAACATACGGCCGTGCTCGAGAAATACCGCCTCCGCGCCCGCGCGGTAGTAGTAATAATTATTGATTGCAAGCAGCGTGGCCATCATCATTGCCCGCTAGTTGACTCTATCAGCGTCAAACAATTGCGTAAGCGCATTGGCATTTCTTAATGAGTGATTGGCCATCGCATAATCCTGAGCCCTGTCCGCAAACTGCGCGCGTAAGCGATCGTCCGTGATCAGCAATCGGACTGCCTGGGCGAGAGCCTCTTCAGATCCGACGCATACTCCAACGCCTTCGCGATCAAATACGCCATCGGGATTTACGTTCAGACTCACAACAGGCACCTTGCGCATCCATGATTGAATGAACGTATTGGGAAAGCCCTCTGCAGCGCTCGTGTTTACGAATAAATGTGCACTGGCCAACAGTCTGTTCACCTCGCCCTGAGACCTGAGTCCTAGGTAGTCCAGATTTGGAGCCGCCTCGACTTGCCGCATCAATGACTCGCCCCACGCTCGATCGCCGCGACCAGTCTCGGCGGAGCCAATCATTGTGAATCGTACATTGACCAAATCGCGCATCGCCACGGCCAAGCGCACAAATATTTCCGGCTGTTTCCACGGCTTCAGATTTGCGACCCACATAACCCGGGCTGCACCGGATTTGTCAATAACTTCACAAGGTGCCGG
>JBEKUL010000209.1:0-3450 GCA_049515055.1 Steroidobacteraceae bacterium
CCGGCTGGCACCTTGAGTCGCAGCATGCCGCCCGGGGACGGCACTTCAACGCTCGTACCCAGTGCGGCCTCCCAGGGCGCCAGCGGCAGATCCAGGTACAGGTCATGGCCGTTGGCACGGTAGAGCGGATGCGGACGCAGGCTGATGTTCAGGTACAGATCGCCATTGGCGCCGCCGTTGATACCCTTGCCGCCTTTGCCAGGCACGCGCAGCCTCTGCCCGTCGGTGGCGCCCTTCGGAACCCGGGCTGTAAAGGCGTGCGGCACGCGCCGTAGCTGACCCTGCTGGTCGTATTCCGGCATGTTCAGATCCAGCTCGACCTGCGTGCCGTGGTAGGCCTCATCAATGGTTATCGGCACCGCAACTTCAAAATCGCGCCCGCGCATCGCGCCCCGAGGGCCCCTGCGGGCTTCGCCGCGCAGATGAGCGAATAAATCAGACAGGTCCAGGTTCAGATCTTCGGCAGAGAACGGCGCACCGCTGTACTGCTGCTGCCAATCCGGTGGTGGCTGGAAGTCTTCCCCGGGTGGGTGTGCGCCCAGCTGATCGTAGGCAGCGCGCTTTTCCGGATCTTTGAGCGTCTGGTATGCCTCGGCAATGTCCTTGAATTTCGCCTCCGCGTCGGGCTCCTTGGAGACGTCGGGGTGGTACTTGCGCGCGAGGCGGCGATAGGCTTTCTTGATCTGCTCATCCGTGGCGCCGCGCTCGATGCCAAGGGCCGAGTAGTAGTCCTTGTACTTCATATGTGCAGCCGCCAGCAGGAAAATACGCCCGGTGAGCGAGAATAGCGCAGGCGCCCCCAGCGCGCGCGCCGGCGTTGCGATGGAGTACTATGCGAGCCGCTCGCAGCCAGGCGTGCTCAATAACAGGATCAGGCGCCGGCGTTGAAGTCTGGTTGTGGGCCGTAGCTGGGGGGGTAGGCATGCATAGGTTTCGCGGGCACCTGGTTGCAGCGTTGGCCGGCGCGTTGCTGAGCGCATGTGGGGCCGACAGCACCACTTCGGTCATGTCCAGCTCGACCACGCACGGAACGCTGGCCGAGAATCCGCCGTTTCGGATTGCATCGCTAGATGCGAGTGCTTTTGCGGCCAATCTGGCCGCATCGACGGCCGGCGCACAGCTGCTGCTAGTCACCGGCGCGCCAGTATGCGGCGTCGATTTCTATTACATCAAGTTTTGGACCGACGGGGCAGCCGGTGAGATAACTGAATCCTCCGGCGCACTCATGGCGCCGACCGGTGCAGCCCCGACCTGCTCCGGCCCGCGGCCGATCCTGATCTATGCGCATAGCACGCAGACCGACAAGACGGCCAACATCGCCGATATCACCAATCCCTCGAACTCGGAGGGCGACCTGATTGCCGCCATGTTTGCCGCGCAAGGCTATATCGTGGTGGCCCCGAACTATGCTGGCTATGACATCTCGACACTGGGCTATCACCCTTTTCTCAACGCGGTACAACAGTCGGGCGAGATGATCGATATTCTGACCGCCGCCCGCACGGCATTACCGAAAACTTTCGCCGCCGCGACGAGTGACAACGGCCAGCTCTTCGTTACCGGTTTTTCGGAGGGCGGTCACGTCGCCATGGCCACGCAGCGCGCGCTGGAAGCGGCGGGACAGAAGGTGACGGCGGCGACGCATATTTCCGGGCCCTACGCGCTGGAAGCCCTCGGTGATGCGGAAATATTTGGCGCTGTCAGCCTGGGCTCGACGGTATTCTTTCCGCTCTTCACGACCAGCTACCAGCACGCTTACGGCGACATTTACAGCAGCACGAGCGACGTCTATTCGGCCACGTACGCGACCGGCATCGACACGCTGCTGCCCAGTGCGACGCCAATTGATACGCTATTTGCCAGCGGCGCACTGCCGGAAAGCGCGTTGTTTGACAGCACGACGCCGGTCGTTACCGTGCCAGGCAATGCCACACTCTCGGCGCAGTTGACCGCGGCGCTGGCTGTGCCGAGCAACCCGAGTAACCCGGAGACACCATTGTTTGCGGCGGGCTTCGGCTCACCGTACCTGGTCAACAACGGCTTTCGCGAAGCCTATGCGCTGGATGCGGCGGGCGATCCCGATGGCACTCAAGCCCCGACGCCCAGTGCCAGGCTAGCGGCAGCCGCGCCAATGCAGACCTTCCGCCTGGCGCTCTACAAAAACGACCTGCGCAACGGCAGCTGGGCCCCGACCGCACCGACGCTGCTATGCGGCGGGGACAAAGACCCGACCGTGTTCTTCAGCGTCAACACTGAAACGATGGCCGCATTCTGGAGCTCCCTGTCCCCCAATCCGATCACGGTGCTCGACGTCAATGGGACGCCCGCAGGGCCGTTCGCCGCCATTCAAGTCGGCTTTCAGGAAAGTGAAGCCGCGCAGCTGGCCGCATTGGAATCGGCGACCGGCGGCGCTCTCAGCCCGGCTGCCGCGCAGCAACAGCTCGTGGAGAATTACCACGGCGACGTGGCGCCGTTCTGCGCTCTGGCCGCCCGTTCCTTCTTCAGCCAATTCTGAGAGCAACGGCCATGAATACAGCCAGCCTGCGCGCATTCAGCGTTGCGCTCTTCAGTATCAGCGTATCGCTGTACCAGACCGCGTGCTTCGCGGACGCAGCGTCGCCCAACGAGATCCGAGCTGGGTTGTACGCGCTCTTCTACGACGCTAGCGCACAGAACATCTCCGGCCCCTATGCGCCCGCGGGCCTCAACCTGTCCGTCAAGAATGTTCAGACGCTGTATCTCGCGTACGTACGCACGCTGACTGATCACTTCAATCTGGAACTTGCGCTCGGTTATCCGCCGATCACGAAGACTTATGGCAAAGGCCCGTCAATGCTCGGCTCAGTGCCTTACAACGACGTAGAGCTATCGAGCGCCAGATGGGCAGCGCCCACACTGCTGTTGAACTACAAGTTTCTCAACGACAACTACGCGCTGCGGCCATACCTCGGCGCTGGAATCAACTACGTGAGCTTCTACGATCGAGAATCGACCGCGGGTGGCAACGCCGCAAGCGGCGGTCCGACACAGATCTCACTGAGCCGTTCACTCGGGCCGGCCGTCACTGCCGGCCTGAGCTACCGCTTGGCGCGCAACTGGGGACTGTACGCATCCTATTCGTATTCCCGCGTCCGGTCCGACCTAACCGCCGACACTGCGGGCGTCATTCGTACCACGCGGATCAGCTTTGCCCCCGGGGCACTGGTCGTTTCCGCTGGCTTTTCGTTTTAGGTCTCTGAGGTGCTCGAAACGCTTTGGGCGGCAATTTGTAAGCCGTCGGTGGCTGGACGGACCAAAGCATGATGCTTAGAATGCGCGCCTCATTGCAGCGCCGTCCGGCGCCCGGCAGCAGTACAGCGCGCCCGTAGCTCAGTTGGATAGAGTACCTGGCTACGAACCAGGGGGTCGGGAGTTCGAATCTCTCCGGGCGCGCCACAAATCAAATACTTA
>JBEKUL010000210.1:0-3438 GCA_049515055.1 Steroidobacteraceae bacterium
GATTGCCTGCACCGCCCAGGCGTCGCCCGCACGCGTGCGAAAATCAGGCAGCGCGAAGCTCTCGCTCCACACGGCGCTCAATAGCGCTTCGCACCACTGCGCACAGTCCTCGAGCGCCGGACTGACGATCAGGCCGATGCGCGCGGGCCGGCGCGCGGCGAGCTCGCGCACGAGGCGTCCCGCGAAACTCAGGCGCTCGAAGCTGCTCGCATTCGATTTGACGTAACCGAGTAGCGCCAGGCTCGCTCGTGCATTGGCGAGGGTGGTGCTGCGAAATTTGAGCGCCACCGGCGCGGCTCGCGCATGCAGAGCGCGCCAGCGCTGCGCTTCAGGCAATCGATTCCACAGCGGTTTCTCGTCCGGTGCGACCAGCACCAGCAGGGCATCGAGCGTTGCAGCTGTGCGCTCGGCGGGCAGCGCAGCGCTGCGCTTGAGCGCCGCGACGGTAGTGTCGGGGAGCTTCGCCGCCGGCGGTCGCAATCGCCGCCGCTTGGTGTTGATCATGCTGCCTGAGATTTTTGAATCATGCGGGGCTGGTCTGAAGCGCATCGTTGGCGCGCAGTGCCTGGCGCCGCTACGCTGCGGGAATCGTAACACACCGACCAGCGAGCACTGTTGCGCTCTCGGGCTCGCGCGCGCCGCCCGCACGCCGCGCAGGCACGCGCTCCCGGAAAGCACTAGAATTAGCCTATGAATGATGTCAGCACTCCCTCGGATGGGGATCCGCTCGAAACGCGCGAGTGGCTGGAGTCGATCGATTCGGTGTTGCGATTGGAGGGTCCGCAGCGGGCGCACTATCTGCTCGAACGCCTGATCGACCACACGCGCCGTTCCGGCGCTTATCTCCCCTTTAGGCCCAATACAGCCTATGTCAATACGATTGCAGCCTCGGCACAGCCCCAGTATCCGGGCGATCGAGCGCTGGAGCGGCGCATCGAGGCCTACATACGCTGGAACGCGATGGCGATGGTGGTGCAGGCGAATCGTAAATCGAGCGAATATGGTGGGCACATCTCGAGCTACGCTTCCTCGGCAACGCTGTACGAAGTCGGCTTCAATCATTTCTGGCGCGCACCGAGCTCCTCGCATCCGGGCGATCTGATCTACATACAGGGGCATTCCTCACCGGGGATCTACGGTCGCGCGTATCTGGAAGGGCGCTTGAGCGAGGAGCAGCTCAGTCATTTTCGCCAGGAAGTTGGCGGTCACGGCCTCTCGTCCTATCCGCACCCGTGGCTGATGCCGCATTTCTGGCAATTCCCGACCGTGTCGATGGGACTCGGTCCCATGATGGCGATCTATCAGGCACGATTCATCCGCTATCTGGAGAATCGCGGGCTGGTGGCGCCCTCTGATCGCAAGGTCTGGTGCTTCTGCGGCGACGGTGAGATGGACGAGCCCGAGTCCATGGGCGCGCTGACGATGCCGGTACGTGAGAAGCTCGATAATCTGATTTTCGTCGTCAACTGCAATCTGCAGCGTCTGGACGGGCCGGTGCGCGGCAACGGCAAGATCATCCAGGAGCTCGAGGCTGCGTTTCTGGGCGCCGGATGGAATGTCATCAAGGTGATCTGGGGTTCGCGCTGGGATCCGCTATTGGCGCGCGACACCAACGGCATTCTGCGACGCGTCATGGATGAGTGCGTCGACGGTGAATATCAGAACTTCAAGGCCAAGGGCGGCGCGTACACGCGTGAGCACTTCTTCGGCAAGGACCCGGTGCTGAAGGAGATGGTGGCCAACATGTCCGATGAGGACATCTGGCGTTTGAATCGGGGCGGTCACGATGCGCGCAAGGTGTTTGCCGCATACGATGCGGCGCTGCGCTCCCAGGGCCAGCCCACCGTGATTCTCGCCAAGACCGTCAAGGGCTTCGGGCTCGGCAAGAGCGCCGAGGGCCAGATGGCCACTCACCAGCAAAAGAAGCTCGATGATGAGGCGCTGAAGGCGCTGCGCGACCGTCTGAATATTCCGATCTCGGATGCGGAGATCGCGGGGCTGCCGTTCTACAAGCCGGCCGAGGACAGTGCCGAGATGCTCTACCTGCAGGAGCGGCGCAAGGCGCTCGGCGGCTACCTGCCGGTGCGCAAGCCCACCGCCCCGGAGTTGGTGGTGCCGCCACTCGAGGCGTTTCGCTCGATCCTGGAGGGCACCGGCGATCGCGAGATATCGACCACGATGGCCTTCGTGCGCATTCTCACTGTACTGCTCAAGGACAAGAACATCGGCAAGAACATCGTGCCGATCGTGCCGGACGAGGCGCGTACCTTTGGTATGGAGGGTCTGTTTCGCCAGATCGGCATCTACTCGGCGGTCGGGCAACTCTACACACCGGTCGACGCCGAGACCCTGATGTCCTATCGCGAGGACAAAAAGGGCCAGATGCTCGAGGAGGGCATCAACGAGGCGGGTTCGATCTGCTCCTGGATAGCCGCGGCGACGTCCTACGCCAACCACGGCATCAGTATGGTGCCGTTTTATATCTACTACTCGATGTTCGGTTTTCAGCGCGTCGGGGACTTTATCTATGCGGCCGGTGACATGCGCTCGCGCGGATTCCTGCTCGGTGCAACCGCCGGACGCACGACGCTCGCCGGCGAGGGTCTGCAACATCAGGACGGCCACAGCCAGCTGGTTGCAACTACCGTACCGAACTGTCGGGCCTATGACCCGGCATATGCTTATGAACTAGCCGTAATCATCCAGCACGGCATGACGACCATGTACGCGCGCAACGAGAGTGTTTTCTATTACATCTCGCTCATGAACGAGAACTATCCGCAGCCCGCATTTCCGGCCGAGGCGCACGAGGGCATCATCAAGGGTGGCTATGTGCTGCGGCTCGGCGCTGCAGGCAAGACGCGCACGACGCTGCTCGGCAGCGGTACGATCCTGCGCGAGTGCATTGCCGCCGCTGAGATCCTCGAGCAGCAGTTCGGCGTGGCCTCCGATGTCCTGTCCATCACGAGCTTCAGCGAGCTGCGCCGCGAGGCGATCGAGTGCGAGCGCTGGAACCTGTTGCATCCGGCGCAGAGTGCGCGCGTGCCGTACGTGCGCTCGCTGCTGGAGCCTTTCGAAGGACCGGTTGTGGCCGCCACTGACTACATGCGCACCGTGCCCGACCAGGTGCGTCAGTGGATCGCGCGGCCGTACTTGACGCTCGGGACAGACGGCTTTGGCCGCAGCGATGCGCGCTCGCCGTTGCGGCGGCATTTCGAGGTCGATCGGAATTTCATTACGCTGGCCGCACTCAAGGCACTCGCCGACGCCGGTCGCATTGAGCGCAGTACCGTGATCGGCGCAGTGCAGGCACTGGGCATCGATCCGGATAAGGCCGACCCGCTGACCGCCTAAAGATCGAGGAACCGCCTTGGCTTCGAAGGACATTCACTTGCCCGATCTGGGCGGTTTCAAGGACGTCGCGGTCATCGACGTGCT
>JBEKUL010000211.1:0-3305 GCA_049515055.1 Steroidobacteraceae bacterium
GCCGGTCAAAATGAGCTTGCCCGAGCCGGGGACGCGGCTGCTCTCGACGAACAGGATGTCCCCGCCGACCGGAGTCCAGGCCAGACCGGTGGCCACACCCGGCACGCTGGTGCGCATCGCTACCTCATTTTCATAGCGCGGCGCGCCCAGAATGGGCGGCAGGTCGGCGGCACTGACGGCAATCGGACCGGGCTGTGCGGATGCGATGGCCACCGCGTAGTGGCGCAGCACGGCGCTGATCTGGCGCTCGAGCCCGCGCACGCCGGCCTCGCGCGTGTAGTCGGTGATGAGGCGACGAATCGCATCGTCGGAGATTTGCAATTGCTGCGCGCTCAGCCCGTTGGCGGCTAACTGGCGCTTGAACAGATAGCGCTTGGCAATCTCGAGCTTCTCCTCTTCGGTGTAGCCGGTCAGCTCGATGATCTCCATGCGATCGCGCAGCGGCGCGGGCATCGTGTCGAGCATGTTGGCCGTGCCGACGAACAACACTTTGCTCAGATCGAATGGCACGCCAAGATAGTTGTCGCGAAAGGTGTGATTCTGCTCCGGATCGAGCACTTCGAGCAGCGCCGAGAACGGATCGCCGTGCGCGCTGGTCGATAATTTGTCCAGCTCATCGAGCATCATCACGGGGTTGCGGGTTCCGACCTTGCGCAGCGCCTGGATGATGTTGCCCGGCAAAGCACCAACGTAGGTGCGCCGGTGGCCGCGAATCTCGGCCTCATCGTGCACACCGCCCAGACTTACCCGCACAAACCCGAGACCGAGCGCGCGTGCGATGGATTGACCCAATGAGGTTTTGCCGACGCCCGGCGGCCCAACGAAGCAAAGAATCGGGCTATGGCCTTCCGGATTGAGTTTGCGCACGGCGAGGAATTCGATGATGCGGCGTTTGATGTTGTCGAGTCCAAAATGATCCTCATCGAGAATGCGGCGCGCTTTGTCGATATCGATCTCTTCCTTGTTGAGCCTGGACCATGGCAGCGCCAACAGCCATTCCAGATAGGTACGCGTCATGGAGTACTCAGCGCTGGCCTCGCCCATGCGCTCGAGCCGGCCAATCTGCGCGCGCACGTGCTCCTCGATCTCAGCGGGCATGCCGGCTTTGGCGAGCCCCGCCTTGAGCTCGGCAATATCCGAGGAGTCTTCCTCATCTTCGCCCAGCTGCTTGCGGATCTGGTGCAGGCGCTCGCGCAGCACGGCCTGCTTCTGCCGCTCATCAAAGGCGCCCTTGGTGCGCTCATCGATCTCACGCGAGATGCGCAGCACCTCCACGCGCTGCGCCAGCAATTCGAGCACGAGATCGAGTCGTTCGCGGATGCCGAAGGTCGAGAGCACTGCCTGCTTCTCAGCTGGCTTGAGATCCAGAAAGCTGGCGATCAGATCGGCCAATGAGGCCAGCGAGTCAATATTCTGCACCGCACCGACCAGCTCAGCCGGTGCCTGCGGCAGCAGTTGCAGCGCTTCGATCGTAAGCTCGCGCAGTCGCAGCCCGCGCGCCTCGATCTCCGCGTTCATCAAGGTCGGTTCCGGGTGTGGCTCGATGCGCGCCGTCAGGAGCGCTTCGCGCTGCACGAATTCCAGCACGCTGAAGCGCTGCTCGCCCTGGCAGATCAGATGATGCGTACCATCTGCGGCAGTCACGTAGCGCGCGATGCTCGCGATCGTACCAACGCGATGCAGGTCTTCCGGCGATGGATCTTCCTTGGCTGAATCGAGCTGCAACAGCAATCCGATCCTGCGATCTGCCTTGACCGCCGCCTGTGCGGCCGCGATGTTGCGTTCCGATTGGACTGCGATCGGCAGCACCGTGTGAGGAAAGAGCACGGTGTTGCGCACCGGCAGGATGATCAGAGTGTCGTCTGCGGCCGCCGAGGGTTGCCCCTCGAGCCCAGCGGCGCTGCTGGCGGTCAAATCGCTTACAGCCATTGTGCCGCCAGACGTATGCGCAAACAGCCGTTGAGAAACTCCTGGCTCAAGGGTTCATAGCGAGCGGGCGGCAGTTCGATGCGACGCTCGATGCGACCGTAAGGGATCTCGATTCGCAGGATTCGCGCCGCATTGGCCACCGCGGGTAGTCGGTTTTCTGCGCGTACCCACAATCCAGCCGGGGTCAGTTCCACCCCGATGGCATCGGGGCTGACTCCCGGCAGCGCGACCACGACCTGCAGTTCGCGCTCGAGCACATAGATGTCAACGGGCGGCTCCCATGCCGGTGGCCGTGAAGCGGCGACCCGTAAGTCAAAAAACCGCCGGTGCCGGCGCTCGGCCTCCTCGATCAGAGCGCACGCGCGCGACCACATCGACACTTCGCTCGATAAACTACCCATACACACACCCCAGCGCTCCGAACGGCTGCTCATGCTGCTCTGAGCACGTGCTGAATGGAAGCCTCCCCCCGCCAGACTGCGCTGACGCAGGCTCGCGACACTTGCCCGCAGCGTTGGCTCGAGCGAAGATCGAAGCGGCTTTTATCATCGGTTATTCATCGTTGAAGGAGGCCCTTATGGCAGTAGCGTCATCCCCGAACGTGCGGCGCGCAGCAAGCCGATCGCCCCGGCAGAAGAGCACCGCGAAAGCCCCCAGCCCGATCGATCCGGAACAGCGCCGCGCAATGATTGCGCAAGTCGCCTATTTCCGGGCGGAGCGGCGCGGCTTTGTCCCTGGATATGAAGCCGAGGATTGGCTTGCGGCGGAAAGTGAGGTCGACACGGCCCTGACGTTGGGCGCCGTGAGCTCGAGCGGCTGATCGCCGCAGGTTGATGCGCGCACCGCTGCGGCGGCTATCGATGCGATTTCGGCTGGCGCGCCTGCAGTGCACGCAATTGTGCGTGCAGCTCATCGACCCTATCCAACAGGCCCAGGACGACCGCAAGGGCTTGGGCTTCGAGTTCAAAATCCGCGCGCAGACGGCTGGCAGCGCGCGCTGCCCTGAGTGCCGCCGCCCCGAATCGCAGCTCACCCGATGCCGATCTGATCGGTTCAATGGCCCCGTAATCCATAAGCTCCTCCAGCACTGTGGCAGGCAGATGGGAGATCTCGGCCAACTCGGGCAATGAGAGCACGTGCTGCTCGAACCAGATCACTTCATTCAGCTCAACGCGCATGACCGGCCTCCGAAGCAAAATGTGCACGAGGATCAAATGCTGAGGCGGCTGCCAGCTGCTGGTACAGCGCACGCTCCTGCTCGGTGATCACACCTGGCAGCACGATCTGCACGATTGCGTACAGATCGCCCTGCCCTTCCCGGGGTTTCGGCAGCCCGCGGCCTGGCAGACGCAATTGTCGGCCGGCCTGCGTGCCGG
>JBEKUL010000212.1:0-3303 GCA_049515055.1 Steroidobacteraceae bacterium
CAGAGGCTTCGCAAAGGTGTGATCGCGCAACTGCTCGCGCTCCTCGGCCAGCTCCTCCACCCAAAAGTTCTGCAGGTAGGTGATGCAAAAGCCGGCGGATGCATCCGCGATGAGCGCCTGCATCTGGCGCGCGAGCTTCTCTTTGTGCCACAGATCGTCGGCGTCAAGGAATGAAATAAACTCGCCCGTCGCGAGATCGATGCCGCGGTTGCGGGCACTTGCCGGACCTGCATTGGCTTGCCGAACGACAGATACGCGTGGGGCGTAAGCGGCGGCCACCTCCGCCGTGGCATCGATCGAGCCGTCGTCGACCACGATGATCTCGGTCGGCGGCAGAGTCTGCGCGAGTATGCTGTCGAGGGCTTCGCCAAGGAATCGCGCGCCGTTGAAAACGGGAACGATGCAGCTGATGGTTGTGCCCATGCTGGTGCTGCCTCAAAGATCCTCGGCCAGGGCCTGAACCGCGGTCGGGATCAGGTCCACGCGGCGACCGAGCTCGAGCCAATAGCTGGACGTGTTCTGTACGAGTTGCGTCAGGCGCTCAAAGGCCGCCCGGTTCGGCCGAGGCAGTAACATCACCGAAGTCGGCGCAATCGCCATCAATGTCGCAGCCTTCGTCGCCGGCCGGAACGTCGTGACCTCAGCATCGACCACGCGCGGCAGTACGAGTGCATCGATCGAGGCGCGCTTGCGCAGGCTGGCGGGGAATGCTTCGGTCAGGTAGAGCACAAACTTCTGCTCGTAGTCGTAGTTAGGGGCGTGACCAAGCGGCTGCAGGTCTGGGAAGCGCTTGATGTGTTGCACATTCAGAAGACACGACGCGTATAGTCCGTGCCCGATGAAACCCTCGTTCTCGAGGCTAAGCCCGAGAAAATCATCACCCAGATAGCCCATGCCGGCGCGCAGGCAGGAGATCGACGATGTCGATTTTCCGGCGCCGCCATTGCCGACGAACAGAACGCCCTTTTCTGCGTGGGTAATCAGTCCGGAGTGAACGAACTGTACGCCGCGCTCCTCGAGCCACGCCGACAGCATCTTGTGAAATGGCCGCGCGCGCTCATCGAGATTCAGGCGGTTGACCGCGTGAGTGACACCGATGATGCGATTGGCTGCGACGTCGAGCCACGTGATGCCATGGGGTCGCTCCTCTCCGACGAAGCAGCCGTCGTCAGAGGTCTTCATCAGAATGGGTGGAGTGGATGCACCCGACACCGCGCGTGGCGGAGCGGCAACGCCCGTCTCTGCAGCGTCCCAAACGTCTACAGTGAGCGCCGGCGCAGTCACAGCCGCATCGTCGCGACGCAGATGTCCCATCGATGCAGCCACGATCTGCGCCCAGGAATCACCCACCACACGGATGCGCACCGGATAGCCGGCAACGGTCAGGTTGAATTCATGGCAGCGCCTGGCGGCACCCGCACGCTCGAAACTACTTACAAGCTCCGCGAATGGAACCTGCGTGGGCGTCAGTATCTGGCGCCCTATGTCGAACGCAGCCGTAGCCATCGGTCAATCATATATGCGCCCTGGACTTACGTTGTATTCATTAAATTTTCGTAATGTCTGCTCAGCCCGGTGCGCTATTTGAGACTCACTGCAATACTTCCCAACGATGAGAGCGCATCTAACACTCAGCTGCGTGATTCCGGTTTTCAACGGTGAGCGATTTCTCGGCGAAGCGATTGAGTCCGTGCTCGCACAGAGCTACCGACCCAGTGAGATTATCGTCGTGAACGATGGTTCCACGGACGCAACGAAGGCGGTAGCGGCTCGTTTCGCCGAGCACGTCGCATATGTGGAACAGAGCAATGCGGGTCCGGCGAGCGCCAGGAATCGCGGGATTCAAAGTGCTTCTGGAGATTTCATTGCATTTCTTGACTCCGATGATCTATGGCATCCCGAGAAGACGGCCATTCAGCTCGCGCATTTTGCGGCTCGATCCGAACTCGTGTTATGTACCGCACAGATGCAGAATTTCTGGTCCGCGCAGTTGGCGCATGAAGCGGCGAGTCTCGCCGACACTCGTCTCGCGCAGATTCAACCCAATGTCGGATCGACACTCATAGCACGGCGCTCCTTGTTCCAGACAATCGGGCTGCTCGATCCCGCATTCAGGCACCGCGACATTCAGGAGTTGATCCTGCGCGCGGCACACAACGGTCTCGCGACCGAAGCGCTGCCGGACGTGCTGGTCCAGCGACGTATTCACGACGCCAATCTGAGTCGTAACCGCTCCGAGGCGGGGGATCTCGAGCTCCTCCTGCTGGCGCGCACGAGAATGATGCGGCGTCGAAATTCCCCAACATGACAGGCCCAGACCGCGACGTGCCGGGCAGCGCCTTGCGCGTCGACGCCGCAGCCGCTTATGTCGCTGCGCTGCAGCAGCTGTTGCCCAATGCCACCGAAGGAATGCTGCTCGCGGCGTGTCTGCGCGATGGCGACGTTGCAGCGCGAGCGTGGGCGGGCTTCGTCGGGCAAGTCGGTGACGTAAAGAGCTACTTCGAGACCAATCGAAGTGGCCTGAAGGGCATGTTGCCGTTCATTGAGGCAAGCCTGACGGCCAAGGCGATCGATGGTGGCCGGGCGTTTCACACCTACGCTCGCGTGGCCTTGGTACGTGAAGAATTGCGAAGCCAGATCTACGCGCAGATACTCGACTCAGTTCTCGCAGCTCTCGACGCGGCGCATATTCCGGCTCTGTTGCTCAAGGGCGGCGCGCTTTCGGCGACGGTCTACCCGCAGCCTCCGCGCCGGCACAACCACGCAATCGATCTGCTGGTCGACCCCGAAGAGATGGCGAACGCGGGGGCCGTGCTCGGGCGCATTCAGTGCACCCGCAGGCCGGTCGGCTCAGGCGCGGCGCGCCACCAGGACTATCGGCATTGGACTGGATTGGCGCTCGGACTGCACTCAACGGCCTTCTTTCTACCCTACTTCGAGATGCCCCGCGAGCAGGTGCAGGCGCGAGCAGCATCGATTCGCATCGCCGGGCGCAGCGTGCGCATCATGTCGCCCGAGGATAGTCTCGTTCACATCTGCGCTCACGCCACCTATGCGCGCAGCCGTGCGAATCTGCGCTGGGCCTGTGATGCCTTCTACCTGCTCGAGCGTCATCCGAACCTTGATTGGTGCGTCGTCGTCGAAACCGCCGTGCGCTCGAGAGTCGGGTTGCCGCTGTGGGTGCTGCTGCGTTGGCTGCGCGACCTGCTGGGAGCCGCCATTCCGGCCGAGCGGCTCGACGAGCTTCACGAGCGCAGCAGGATGATCGATGCCCTGACTGCCGAGAGCATTTATGCGTCGTTG
>JBEKUL010000213.1:0-3301 GCA_049515055.1 Steroidobacteraceae bacterium
GGCCCAGGCAAACCACACGGGCGACTTTCCAGCCGGCACTGGAACCGTCACGTTCTGCTGCGCCAGCGCTGGCAGCGCACACAGGGCGAGCAACCCTGCCACGCTCGCGACCTTACCCGATATACGCATGTGCAGTACCCCGCATCATAGTCATGACTGTGCTGGCGCCAAGCTCATCACTGCTTCGCACCGGCGTTCTCGGCAAAGTTATGGAACAGGCCGGGCCGGCTGTTGAATGAGAGCCGAGTGTCCATCTGACCCTCGTGCCAGCTGGCGCGGTGCCAGCGATAGGGCGGCACAAACGCCACATCGCCCGCATCCGCCGTGACCAGACCGACGCCCTCGATCAGGTAATCCATCTTGCCTTCCAGAATGAACCAGAACTCGTCCACGTCGAGATGGAAATGTCCGAGATTGGTCGGCGGTGGCGTAGGCACGCCCTGGCCGCGGATGATGTTGACGAACATGTCGTCGTCGCTGACCGTCCCACCATTCTTGGGACCGTGCGTCGGATCGGCGGCCACGACATCCTTCAGGAAATCCACGTACGGCCGATTGAGCCCGGTATAGGCGATGGGCTGGGTCGGTGAGCTGATCTTGATGTAGTGCGTATCGACCGTGTCGGGGGGTGCCGCAGCGTTGTCATCAGCCGGGAACAGGGGCATACGACCCGCGTGCGTAACCTCGTAGCGCAGCGATGGCTTATTGCCCACGGTCTCCATGCTGTAGGCGACGCGAGGCGGGGCCTGCACGATAAAACCCTTGCTGGCGACGAACGGCTGCTGACCGGCGATGGTGAAACGGATCTGCCCATCCCAGACGACCCAGACGGTGCGATCATCGCCATAGAACTGCGTGCGCGTCTTCTCGCCGGGCGCCATCTGTATCCATTTGACGCTCCAGCGCTTGGTCTGCACGATATCGGCGCTCCAGCTCGCCTGGCCCTTATGTGCGGCGAGCACCTCGGTCAGGTGTGTGACCGGCCGATTGGGGCCATAGGAGCGAATGGTGTCAGGCTTAGGAGACCAGGCATAGGCTACCGTAGGTGCGCTCGCCTGTTGCGCCAGCGCCGGCAGCGCCAGCATTGCAAACATTCCCGCCGCGCCGCTAAGCGCAGCTATCCCCGATATACGCATTTGCGCCCCCGATAATCCGATTACAACGGATTAATCGTACAGAAATTAATTTTATATCAATACGGACTTGACAACGCGGCCGCGTCGGTTTCACTGAACGCTTGCCGGCCCGCGCGCCTTTAGACCCTGGCCACGTTTTAGTGCGGCGATGTTACACCAGAGCATCCTCGCTCTGACGTTAAAGCGAGTTAATGCGCCGGATTATCAGGGACTCTCCGCAACGCAACATCAATCTTTGCCTGCGGCCAGACGCCAGCAACCCGCTTGACTTCACGCCAACCCCATCTAATGATCTTGCGACTAAATAATAGCGGGGGAAGCAGCAATGCGAACGAGCGCCGCGAAGACGGCTGGACGCGGTGTCGAGCGACGCCGCTTCATCAAATCGGCACTCGCGATGTCCGGGATGACAGCCGCGGCGAGCATCGTGGGTTCATCGGTGGTCTGGGGTGCCAGCGGTAAAATCAAGCGCAAACCGCTCGATCCCGTGAATCCGGACATTCTCTTTGGCACCACCAGCTCTATCTGGGGTGGAGGCGGCCTTGCGCCGGACAAGGCGCACGATCTCACGTTCTGGATCAAGCGAGTCGCCGAGCTGGGCCTGCAGGGCATCGAGCCTTACGGGGACGGCATTGAAATGTGGCGCAGCAATCCGCTCGGACTGAAAAAGCTGTTCGACGAAGCGGGCATCACCTTCATCGACGCATCGAACGGCGAGAAGGGTCAATCGACGAACTTCATCGACCCGGATCAGATCCCGAAAACCATTGCCGATCACGTGGCCTTCGCGCGCGATTTCCTGCAGCCGCTCGGTGCGGATCATTGGAAGGTCAACATGGGCGCCCGACCGCCGGGCGGCCCGACCGACGAGCAGCTCAAGCGACTCGCCGACACGCTCAATGAACTGGGTCGCCTGACGCTGCCCCTGGGTATCCGATTGGCGCCGCACCCGCATATCTGGGGACCGCTGGAGCGGGAAAAAGACATGCGCCGGGTCATGGACCTGACAGATCCGAAATACGTCTGGATGACGGCCGACACCGGGCACCTGACCTTGGGCGGCGGTGACGCGGTTCAGATCATCAAGGACTATTTTCCGCGCGTTGCCGAGATCCATCTGAAGGATACCTACGCCAAATATCGCGGCAACACCGAAACGCCCACGCAAGCGATGCACCGCCAGGCCAGCGTCTATCACAACCTGGGCGGCGGCGGCGTCGACTTCCCCGCGCTGTTCCAGGTCTTACGCGATCGACACTTCAAGGGCTGGGTGGTCTTCGATGTGGATGGTCCGAGGAAAGGCGATGACGGCTACGACGCCATCAGCACTAATGAGAATTTCGATCTGACAGTCGATGACTATCTCTCGCTCAACATCAATTACTTGAGAGACGTCCTCGGGATCAGGCTGCCGCCCGTGAGCTGAGGCTCGCCGCTAGAGGCCCTGTACGAGCGCCTCGATTCGAATTGGGCCGGCGTGCTCGAACACCAGGGTCAGCGGGAAGCGCTGACCCTCCTTGAGCGGTTCCTTCAATTCCATCAGCATCGCGTGCAGGCCGCCAGGCCTGAACGATACGCGTGCACCTGCCGGCACCTGCACCGAGGCGACTGGGCGCATTTGCATGACTCCGGCGTCGATCCTCATCGAATGCATTTCGACGCGCTCGGCCACAGGCGATTGGATTGCCGTCAGTGTGTCCGCGGCCCCGGAGTTGACGATTTCAAAGTAGGCGACCCCGACAGACGCGCCAGGTGCCGTCGCGCGCGACCAGGCTTTGAGTACAGTCAGGGATTCTGGCGCGGGCGCGGCTGCCAGCAATACGGTTGGTTGCAAGAGGGCGCCGCCGAAGGTCGCGAGCAGACAGCTCGTCAAGAGCATCGAGCGCAGCGCCGCCAAAGTTATCAATTGTTTCACCCTCAATTCGAGCTCGCCGGCAGGTGTACTACTGACGCCCCACATATTCTATGGTGTAGTGCGCCTCGTTATTCATCGGACTCGTCGCCAAAGCATAACGATCAAGATGAGCGCTCCAGAATACACGCCGAGCGCGGATAGCTCTGCGCCAGCAATGGGTATCTGGTATTCAGTGGCCTTCTCGCTGATGCTGGCGATGACGTTTACCTGGGCAATCTCTGCTATAGGATTTTTAACCGGTGAGCCCGTT
>JBEKUL010000214.1:0-3233 GCA_049515055.1 Steroidobacteraceae bacterium
GCCTCGGTCGAATTCGACGTGGTGTCTAATCCCGAATTCCTCAAGGAAGGCGCCGCGATCGACGACTTCATGCGACCCGATCGCGTCGTGATCGGCACTGACAATCCGCGCACCACAGAATTGATGCGCGCGCTGTACGATCCATTCACGCGCAATCACGATCGACTGGTGGTCATGGATATCCGCTCCGCCGAGCTGACCAAATATGCTGCCAATGCCATGCTCGCGACCAAGATCAGCTTCATGAATGAGCTGGCGGCGGTGGCCGAGCGCGTCGGTGCCGATATTGAAAAAGTGCGCATCGGCATCGGCTCGGATCCTCGCATCGGCTACAGTTTCATCTATCCGGGCGCCGGCTACGGCGGCTCGTGTTTTCCCAAGGACGTCAAGGCGCTGATCCGCTCGGCGCACGATGTCGGACACGATGCCGAACTGCTGCGCTCAGTCGAGAGCGTCAATGAGCGTCAGAAGAGCGTGCTGGTCAAAAAATTGCGCGAGTACTTCAACAATCGTCTCACCGGGCGTCGCTTTGCGCTCTGGGGTCTGGCCTTCAAGCCCAATACCGACGATATGCGCGAGGCTCCGAGCCGCGTGATCATCGACTGCCTGCTCGCCGCCGGCGCCAGCGTCGCCGCCTACGATCCGGTCGCCAATGCCGAGGCGGCCCGGCTCTACGCGCAGCAGCACGCGGATCGGCTCGCCTTTTGCGACGATGCCTATAAAGCCGCACAGGGCGCCGATGCGCTGCTGATCGTGACCGAATGGAAGGAGTTTCGCAGTCCCGACTATGAGCGGCTGAAGACTGTGCTGACGCGGCCGCTGATCTTCGACGGCCGCAATCTCTACGATCCGGGCCTCATGCAGGGTCTGGGCTTCGAATACTTCGCGATCGGTCGCGGACGCGCGCTCAAGAGCGAGGCACGTATCGCGGCGCTGCTGGACAGTGATTAGATGGCCCTGGTGCCGGTAATACTCTCGGGCGGGGCGGGCACGCGATTGTGGCCTTTGTCGCGCGAGCTCTATCCCAAGCAACTGCTGTCGCTGGTCGGTCGCGAGACGCTGCTGCAAGCCACGGTGCAGCGGCTCAAGGGGCTGGAGATCGGCGCCCCTACGCTCGTGTGCAACGAGGCGCACCGCTTTCTGGTGGCCGAGCAATTGCGCGCCATCGACTGCGTGCCGCGCGCCATCGTGCTCGAGCCCGTGGGCCGCAACACCGCGCCGGCAATCGCGCTGGCGGCGCACGCCGCGCTGGCGGACGATGAGGGCGATTCGCTATTGCTGGTGCTGCCAGCCGATCACGTGATCCGCGACATACCGGCATTTCACCAGGCCATTGAGCTGGCCAGTGCTGCGGCGCGGGCGGGCGCTCTGGTGACTTTCGGCATCGTGCCGGACGCCCC
Source organism: Steroidobacteraceae bacterium (assembly GCA_049515055.1). Lineage (GTDB taxonomy): Bacteria > Pseudomonadota > Gammaproteobacteria > Steroidobacterales > Steroidobacteraceae > FEN-1191. The sequence goes on from JBEKUL010000214.1 coordinate 1,401, forward strand.
TGAAACCGGCTATGGCTACATCCGGCGTGGGCCCGGTGCAGCGGGTGGCTATCAGGTTGCCGAGTTCGTGGAAAAGCCTGACCTGGCGCGTGCGCAGTCCTATGTGGGCTCGGGCGAATACTACTGGAACAGCGGCATGTTTCTGTTTCGCGCTCGCCGCTATCTGGAGGAACTGGAGAAGTTCGAGCCCGATATCGCCTCGGTCTGCCGCGCGAGCTTTGCCGGGGCCGTGCACGATCTGGATTTCACACGCATCGACGCGAGCGTGTTCGGATCATGTCGGAGTAGGTCCATCGACTATGCGGTCATGGAGAAGACCGCCGATGCGGTCATGATCCCGCTGGCAGCCGGCTGGAGCGACGTAGGCTCGTGGGCATCCTTGCATGCGGCCTGCGAGCAGGATGAGCACGGCAATGTACTGCACGGCGATGTCATGGTGCAGGACACGCATGACAGCTATATCTATTCCAGCAGCCGTTTGGTGGCGACCGTGGGCTTGCGCGACCACGTCGTGGTGGAGACCAAGGATGCCGTGCTGGTCGCGCCCAAGGATCGGGTGCACGAGGTCAACACCTTCGTGGCGCGCTTGAAGTCCGCCGGCCGCTATGAGCATGCCTTGCATCGCGAGGTGTTTCGTCCCTGGGGCAGCTACGACAGCATTGACCAGGGCGAGCGCTTTCAGGTCAAGCGCCTCGTGGTCAAGCCCGGCGGAGTGCTGTCGCTGCAGCTGCACCACCACCGCGCCGAGCATTGGGTCGTGGTGTCCGGTACCGCGCGCGTCACGCGTGGCGAGGAGATCTTCATACTCGAGGAAAATCAGTCGACCTACATACCGGTGGGCGTGCGCCATCGCATCGAGAACCCGGGTCGGATCGACCTGAATATCATCGAGGTGCAGTCGGGCAGCTATCTGGGCGAGGACGATATCGTGCGCTTCGAGGATCGCTACGGGCGCCAGGGCACCAGCAGCTGAACAGCAGCCTCGACTCCAGAGAATTGCATGTCCAAGCTGCTTTGCTTCAAGGCCTACGATATTCGCGGCCGGATTCCCGATGAGCTCAATGACTCTCTCGCCTACCAGATCGGCCAGGCATACGCTGCGTTCGTCCAGCCCGGAAAGGTGGCGGTAGGCCGTGACATTCGACCCTCAAGCACTTGCCTGGCGGCCGCGTTGATGCGCGGCCTGAGCGATTCGGGCGTCGAAGTGGCCGATATCGGCCTGTGTGGTACCGAGGGGGTGTATTTCGCGACCTTTAACCATAAGCTCGACGGCGGCATCATGGTGACCGCGAGCCACAATCCACCCGACTACAACGGCATGAAGCTCGTGCGCGAAGACAGCCGCCCGATCAGTGCCGACAATGGCCTGCAATTCATGCAGCAGCTGATCGAGGAGCCGCGCTTACCGCCCAAGGCGCCCAAGGCCGGACCCATACACAGCCTGGACACCAGTCGCGAGTACCTCGAGCATCTGCTCGGCTACCTCCGGGGTACGAAGCTCAAGGCGCTGAAAGTCGTAGTGAATGCCGGCAATGGCGGCGCCGGACTCATCATCGATCAGCTCGAGCCGCACCTGCCGGTCGAGTTCATCAAGATCAATCACGAGCCCGACGGCAGCTTTCCCAACGGCGTGCCCAATCCGATGCTCGAGCCCAACCGTGCGGCCACCAGCGACGCCGTGCGCCGCCACCGCGCCGATCTCGGGCTCGCCTGGGACGGCGATTACGACCGCTGCTTCTTCTTCGACGAGCAAGGCGGCTTCATCGAGGGGTATTACCTGGTGGGTCTGCTGGCCGAGGTTTTTTTGCGCCGCCACCGCGGCGCGCGCATCGT
>JBEKUL010000215.1:0-3184 GCA_049515055.1 Steroidobacteraceae bacterium
GACCGTGTACTTCGGTTTTTGAAATTGCAGCTTCGATTGGGAATTCCTTCCCGTCGGCCCGCAAGCCGTAAATCGCACCGAGGTTGCCCATATTCCGTCGCGTGACATTCGCGGACCCGAAAGCGGTGATGTGTCCGTAGTGGGCGATGCGAAATCTCTCTGGGATCAATGCTGCGAGCGACTGGCCGATCAACTCAGCGGCTGCTCGTTCAAACATCTTCTCCGCGGCCGTATTGAAAACGACGATGCGCTGCTGCTCGTCGACTGTAATGATCGCGTCCATCGCGGAACTCATGATTTCCGCCAGGACCACGTTTGAGAGTCCCCTTAATCCAGATGAGTCAAAAGCCTTGGTCACGGGTGTGTAGGAGGCGAACTCGTCGCACGTGTGAGATGAACTCTTCCATATCCCTCCCGTGATATAGGACACAAGACACGAATTAATACTGTGATGACGATCACCGCGGCCAAGCCATAGGCGGGACGCGTTGGCAAGTGATGACCTCGTGGCATTTTGTTGCAGTGCCACTCGCCTAAGGACGACGGGCGACGTTTCAATAACGCACGTCGAAGAGTAGATCAGCTTTGAAGGGTAGTCGGACACTTGCTCGTAGGTAGTGCATGCGCGCGTCAGAGCCGACGATGCAGTCGGAGCCATTGCGAGCGACGAGCAACGCTCAGCCTGTCTCACAATCGCGACTTACTCAGATCGACCGATGTATCTGTAAGATCTTTCAGCTAGGCGAATATACGCTCCTGATGTCGATTTCACCCACACCGCCGCAATCCGCTCCGCAATAACCTTGGGTCGGCTGAAATTGCCGGACACCTCGAGTGCTCGTGCGTGTTCCTTCGATGGCTGTGACGTGATCCACATCAATCAATCGACCGTAAGAGGATGGTGTTTGATGGTGGCGATCGCCCGAAGGAGTGGATGTGAAGCCGTTTGTTGCAATCCTGTTGCCGCTAACAGCGCTCGTCGGCTGCCCGCTTACGATCTTCATGTTGTCATCGGTATATGCGACCGGTTGTGGCATCGCCCTAGGACTTCTCTTTGTCAAACGAATGCCCGCAGAGGCTGTATATCACGGGGCGGCTAACTGGCAGGCCCGCACAAGCATCTGTCTTCCCACAGTAGCCTTCGAAACTCGAATTTCGTATGCATGAGTGGCGACGTGAACGACAACCTGGAACGATCGTCCTTGCCCCTTGAAGTCCGTCGTTTCTCGACAGCAGATTGGATTGTCGCGGGTACCGCACTATTTATCATATTTAACGGCTTGGCGATTTGCATCGGATGGTGGGCGCGCATACCAATACTAGTCCAGCTGTATCCTGATGACGCACCCACTCATTTCAACACCGCATTGTGTTTCATTTTATTAGGATTCGGGGAGTTGGGCATAGTGCTCGGGCGCCAAGGCGTAGTGATTGCGATGGCGGCCGCAGTGACTTGTATTGCGAGTGCTGAGTTGGCCGAATACGCATTCCATTTGCACTTAGGTATCGATACTTTCTTTGCGGTACCGTTCGTTGGCCTCGATGCCGCTTATCCCGGGCGAATGTCGGGAAATACGATTGCTTGCTTTCTTCTCATATCCGGCGCGCAATTCTGTATGTCGAGGCCGGACAGGGATGCCGGCGCCGCAACCACCGCCGCTGTAGTAATGAAAACACTCGCCGGTGGAATCGCCTTTGTCGCTTTACTTGGTTACGTGGTGGCGTTCAAGAGTGCCTACGGATGGACTGATTCCGTGGGAATGTCGATACGCTCATGGGCGGGATTTCTGCTTTTAATCATCGCGAGAATTGCCGCTCTATGGCAGCGTAACATTCGGAAAAAGCCCAATCTGCCAAACTGGTTCCTGCCTTTTTTAACAATCGCCGTAGTCACAATATCTATAGGTCTGATCTGGGTATTTAATAGCCCTGTCGCCAGGCCGTTCATGCTCGATCCTGGATATTCGGCGATTGCGCACCGAATATCCGCCGCAATAATGATGAGCGTAGGTGCGCTCATCATTCTCGGAGCAATTAGCGTGTTGGCTGCAAGGCACAAGGCGATGACGGCGCGGGTGAGCGAGCGGAAACTTTCTTCAGCGGTCGATCAGTTGAAGCGGATCGAACAGTCGCTGCGGGCGACACAAGCGCGGCTGGAGTCGACGCTCGAAGGCAGCTCGGTCGGGACTTGGACCTGGGATATCGCCAGCGACCGCTTGATTGCCGACGAATTCACGGCCCGCATGTTCTCGATCGCAGCGAGCGCGGCGGCGGAAGGACTGCCCGCGGCAGCCTATCTGCAAGTCGTCCATGAGGAGGATCGCACGGACGTCGCCGACGCCCTCGAACGCGCGATCCAGCTCTGCGGCGCCTACGATATCGAATATCGAGTCCGGCAAAGCGACGGAGCATTCCGGTGGCTGCAAGCGAGGGGGCGCGTCGAGTCCGACGGCGCGGGCCACGCCACGTATTTTCATGGAGCGGTGATTGACATTACCGATCGGAAGCTCTCGGAGTTGTCGTTGCGCGACAACAATCAGCAGTTGGAGAGGTCCAATCGCGATCTTGAGGATTTTGCTTACATCGCCTCACATGATTTGAAGACTCCGCTGAGCGGAATCAAAAGTGCTGCTTTATGGCTCGAGGAAGACTTGCACGATCTTTCGGACGGGTCGCGAAAGCTACTCGAACTCATGCGAAGCCGGATCAACCGCATGGAAAGACTGCTCGATGATCTGCTCACCTATTCACGAGTTGGGCGCACCGAAACGGCGGCCAGTGAAACTAAGTTGGCGGACATCTTCGCCAGTATTATCGAGGTCTTGAATCCGCCGGCGCACATTCAGGTTCGCGTTGAAGGCGAACCTTTGGTGATTGTTACAGCGAGTGCGCAGCTGGAACAGGTCTTAAGAAACCTCATTAACAATGCCATCAAGCACCACGATAAACAGAACGGCGAGGTGGTCCTTTCCGGAAAGCGTGTAGGAGACTTTGTGGAATTCGCCGTCCGTGATGACGGCCCAGGGATACTGCCCCAATTCCACGAGAAAATCTTTCAATTGTTCCAGACGCTGAAACGACGGGACGAAGTCGAAGGCAGTGGAATGGGGCTCGCGATAGTAAAGAAATTAGTGGGACAGCAAAATAGCTGCATTACGGTCCATTCAGATGGGAACGGCACGGG
>JBEKUL010000216.1:0-3118 GCA_049515055.1 Steroidobacteraceae bacterium
GTGTTCTGCACCCACTGCATGCGCACGTACGGATAGGAGAGATTGCGATCAGCCGGCAACTGCGCCAGCAGCGGCAGATTCGGGGGCGCGGCCGGCGCGAATACGCTATCGTCGTGTCGAAATCCGACCAGCACGCGCCCGGTCCACATATCGCTGATAAATGGTGCTCGTCCAAAAAAGATATCCGTTACGCGATAGTCGAAGGCATAGGCATCGAACGGGTTGCCCAGGCTGTAGCGCGTGACGATCGACTTTGAATTGCCAGTCGAGCCGCCACCGGCATAGGGTGTCTCGAGTGCGTAGAAGGGCAGGGAACCCCCGACGTTCCAGACTCTGCCGTCCGTATTATTCTGGTACTCGATGGTGTCCTGCCAGTGACTGCCCCAGATATTCGGGTCCGTCCAGATAGCGTAGCTCGAGCTTCGGTCCACACTCTCGCTGTGGCCGATCTCGACGAACTTGCCGTAGCCCAGGAAATTATCGTCGGTCAGAGCGACGGATGCGTTGTTCTTGCCGCCACTGCGCCCAAAGCTTGCGGAGGGCTGCACGGTCCATACGTCGTGCACGATGATCAGGATGTCTACCAGGCCATCGTGATAGCGCACCGGGCGAATTTCCGGCTCACGCAGGAAATTGGAATTCTGGCGCATATTGCGCGCACTCTCGTCCAGCCGCCTTCGGGAATACAGATCGCCGCTGTGAAACACCAGCTGCGCGCGAATCGTGGACGCGTGGGTGGGCACGTGCAGGCGGTCGACCGTGCGAAACAGCCAGTTGTCCTCTTTGGGATCGTCGAGATTGAAGATTTGTTTGGTTTCAATTCGAATCTCGCCGATGTGAGCGCCCGCGGCCTCGAGCTGCTCGTCGGCAGGCACCTCGTCGGCAGGCACCTCGTCGGCAGGCACCTCGTCGGAGCTCGTGTCAGCAGCGGTGCTGTGCGCATGGGCGTCGCGGTCCTCGTCTCCGGCGACACTCGATGCCCGAGCCGCCAGCGAGAACACCACGCTACCGAGCAGGCCGGCGACCAAAAGCGCGCGCAAATCGTGCATTAGCCGCATCGGAACACTGTGTGGCGCGCGCCGTCAATCGGCCGAGGCCCCTGCCATGGCTGGCCAGAGTCACAGCGCCAACGCACAGCGCGTGCGTGACGGCGTCTCGGGAGAGCGTCTCAATTCATCAGCCGTGAACTGAAATACGTCATTTCCAGCGCTGCGGTGTGCGCCTTTTCCTGCAGGCTGGCTCCGGCAGCATGGCCGCCTTCAATGACCTCATAGAACAGGTACGGCACTCCCATGGCCGAGAGTTTGGCCGCGAACTTACGCGCGTGCTGCGGCCCGACCCGATCGTCCTTCGTGGTGGTCCAGATGAATGGCTCGGGATAATGAACATCGGGTCTGAGATTGTTGTAGGGAGAAATCGACGCGAGAAATGCGCGCTCCTTCGAATTGGCTACGCTGCCATATTCGCCGACCCAGGATGAGCCGGCGGCAATCTTCTCGAAGCGCAGCATGTCCAGCAGTGGGACCTGCATATCCACGGCGTTCCACAGCAGCGGATGCTGGGTAAATTCCACGCCCATGAGCAGGCCGCCGTTGGAGCCGCCTTCGATGCCCAGACGCCGCGGGCTCGTGACCTTGCGCGCAATCAGGTCCTCAGCGACCGCGGCGAAATCATCGTAAATGCGCTGCCGATGTGTCTTCAGACCCGCCTCATGCCACGCGGGCCCGAATTCGCCGCCGCCGCGTATATTGGCCAGCACGAATACCCCGCCGCGCTCGAGCCACAATTTGCCGATAACGGCCGAGTAAAACGGTGTGTTCGAGATTTGAAAGCCGCCGTAAGCGTTGAGGATGGTCGGATTCTGGCCATTGAGGATCATGTCTTTGCGATGAACGATGAAATACGGGATTCGGGTGCCATCCTTCGACGTGACCTGCCATTGTTCGACCACGAACGGCGCCGCGTCGAACTTGGGCGGTAGCGACTTGACCTCGGCGAGCTCCCCGCTGCCAGCATCCGTGAGCCACAGGCTCGAAGGCATCAGGAAGCCGGCGACACTCAGGAAAGCCCGATCGCTGTGCGCATCGGCGTCGACGATCCCGATCGAGGCGTCGTCGGGTAGCGTGAGCGCTCGATGGCTCCAGCTGCCTTGCCGCATCGGCGTGTAAATGAATGTACGTCCCTTCACATTGTCATAGAGCGAGAGCAGCAGATGTGAATGCGTCGTGCCGGTGCTGCCGAGTGACTGGCGCGCGCCGGGTGCAAAGATCAATCGCGGTTGCAAATGTTTCGGATCGGCCCGCGCCGCATCCAGATCGATCCAGATCAGTGCGCCCTCGGGAAATCGGTGCCGCGCGATGTTCCAGCTCTGATTGAGCTTGATCAGCAGCCGGCCATCGAGCAGATCTACGACCTCGGATTTCAGCGGTAGATTCAGCCGCTGCGGTCCGCTCGATCCCAGCAAATAGGTCTGAGTCTCGAAGAAGCTGACCGCGCGCAGGATCAGTACGGCCCGCCGGCCGGCGCCGTCGATCAGGCTTGTCACATCGACCTCGACATCGGCGGGGGTGCCGCGAAACACCTCTTGCGCCGCCGCCAGCGGCGCGCCGCGCGCCAGCCTCTTGACTACGAACGGATAGCCGGAAGCCGTCATGGTGCCCGGACCCCAATCGCGGGCGATCAAGAGCTGATCCTGGTCTACCCAGGCCGCGCTCTGCTTGCTCCTGGGCAGCTCAAAGCCACTCGGGACATATTGATCCACGCCCAGATCAAACTCACGCACGCTCACCGCGTCTTCACCGCCGTCCGACAGACTGATCAAACACCGACGCTCGGCTGGACGCAGACAGTCCGCGCCCTTCCAGAACCAATTGGCGTTCTGCTCGCGCGCCTGGGCGTCCAGGTCGAGCACCGTGCTCCACGTCGGGGCTGGATTGCGATAATCGGCCAGACTGGTTTTGCGCCAGATGCCGCGCACGTGTTGCGCGTCCTGCCAGAAGTTGAAGACCTCCGCGCCCAGAAAGCGAGGCTCCGGAATTCGATCCTGGGCTTGCGCGATCGTCAATGCATCGGCGTACAGAGCCGAGTATCGCTGATCATGCTCGAGTACAGCCAGCGT
>JBEKUL010000217.1:0-3080 GCA_049515055.1 Steroidobacteraceae bacterium
ACGTGTTGGCGCCCAGTGAGTGTGGCCTGAATTTCAGCCACGATGGCGAGTGCTATTCCTTCGGGGCTAGCGGCGCCGAGGTCTAACCCCACCGGCGAGCGAAGCCGCGTACCTAATATCGCAGCCGTCGCCCCCAGCTGCGATAGCAGGCGCTCGCAACGCACTGCTGGTCCGAGCAGCCCGATGTAGGGGATGTCGCTCGCGGCGAGCGCTGCCAAATAATTGCGGTCCGAGACAAAATGGTGACTCATTACGATGGCGGCCGCGAATCGGTCGCAGGCCGACGACTCGTTTCGCAGTAGTGCCGTTAGAGCCTGCGGTCCGCCGTCCAAGACACGTTCGGCACCTGGAAAGCGCTCGGGTTGCGCATAGTGTGGTCGATGATCGATCACCGTGAGGCTCCAACCCATAAAAACGCCCAACTCGGCAACTGGAAGTGCATCGGGTCCGGCGCCAACCAACAGCACGCGCGGCGAGGCCGCCTCGATGAGCTCGAGTAAATCAGCGCCAGGCAGGGCTCGCGGGATAAAGCGGCTCGGCCCGTCTGTGCCGCGCCCAGCTGCCAGCGCGGTGAGGGCGGCCACTCCAGCGGGGCTCGCGTTGCCGAAGGGCTCAGCGTCTCCAATAAATACGCCGGAACCTGCAGGCAGGTCCTTATTCTCGGAGCGCGCAACCAGCAGCAAGCCCTGCGCGCGCCGCGACTGCCACGCCGATGCGAGCCTTGTCATGGGTTGCCAATTATTCGTGGCGTCGAGGCGCTGCACTAATATATCCATCGCGCCTTCACACCCAGAGCCCAAACCGAATAGCAGGTCCTCCGGGCCGTGAGTGTCGTAGTGCAGCAGCCGCGGTGTGCCTCTTTGATGTACCTCGCGACCGTGCTCGGCCAGATCGCCCTCCAGGCAGCCGCCAGACAGCAGCCCCGCGTACTCTGCGCTCTCGGCGACCAGCATCAGCGCGCCGGGTTTGGTGTAAGTGGGCCCAGAAGTTTGCACGACGGTAGCGAGCAGCAGTGCGCGCCCGGCCTCGCGCTCGCGCTTGAACAACGGCATTACTGATCGAAGCACCGCACTCATCTGATCCTGTCGCTCCTTCGCAAAAGTCTCGCGTTTACCTTGACTTGCGCCTCCGCGGACTTAAGATTCTGCCCTTGCCAGATGCGGGAATAGCTCAGTTGGTAGAGCGCAACCTTGCCAAGGTTGAGGTCGCGAGTTCGAGCCTCGTTTCCCGCTCCATGATCATCGGGTCGGGGCTAGGTGGCAGAGTGGTCATGCAGCGGCCTGCAAAGCCGTCTACGCCGGTTCGATTCCGACCCTAGCCTCCATTCCCGCGTGTCAGCGAAGCTGTCGTGAGACTTCAGCTCGCGCCTTCGGGACCGTGGCATAGATGAGCGCCACCGCGCCAACGTACACCAGCGGTACGCGAAGCATAGGCCAGTACCAATCGCTCATATTGCTGAGCCATCCATTCCAGCTGCTGTCCGCGACGCGGCCGCCGAGCCAGTAAAAGCTCGCGTTTGAAATCAAAAAGCACACGCTCAGCGCGACGGAGAGACTGATGACGAAGCTGGCAAGGCCACGCAGATCAAAGGAATGATGCCGCCGCAGCCAGCTTCCACCCATCCATAGCACAGCGTACGAGGGCACGAGAAACCAGTAGGCCGCAGTGACGCAGTAGTTGCTGACCCCGAAATAACGAATGGCTATGAAGTCAATCACGATGGCTTCAGCCATCAGCCCCGGGAAAGCCCAACGCCATTGACTGGCCAGGAAAAAGCCTGCGAGGAAAAACACCGCCCAGGAGGCGTCCTGCAGATGCGCCAGGCCCGAAAGCGGCGAAAGGCGGGTTGCCGCCATCACCAGTGCTAGTAGCGCCAACGTTAAGTTCTTTGAGTACACGCGGTTCATATCTCGATCTTATCCCTTCCAGATGCTAACGGTGTGCCAAGCCGCCATCGACTCGGCTGTAGGCATCGACCGGCCCCGTCCAGCCAAAGTGCTGCGGATGCGTCAAATGAGCCATAAGTTCGACGCCCTCGACGAGACGCGGACCGGGTCGGGCGAAATACGCGCTGGCGTCGACTGCGTATACCTTAGCGTCGCGAACCGCCGGCAGATCGTTCCAGCCCGGCTTTGATTTTAGCAGCTCGGCTTGCTCCAGTGCTTTGGAACTCTTGAACCCACAGGGAGATACGAAAATGACCTCGGGCTGCCAGTCGAGCACCGACTGCCAGGCAACCCTCACGGAATCTGTCCCATCTCGCGCATTGGCGTCTTGAGCTGCGACCCAATCCAGCATCTGTGGAATCCAATGTCCACCGCAGTAAATGGGATCGACCCATTCCAGGAATGAGACTCTGACCTTGTTGAGCGTGCTGCTCACAGCGTAAATCTGCTGGATTCGCGATACTGCGCTGTCGGCCCAGGCGTTGGCCCTATCCTGGGTGCCGGTCTCCTTACCCAGAGTTCGTACAGATTCGACCACTTCGGCAAAGTTGCGCGGTGTTTGCCAGATGATCTTTGGCGCGGCGCTCATGCTCTTCAACACTTGAGAGACCTCATTGCCCGCAGGACCGCACACCTGGCAGAGGTTCTGTGTGATCAAAAGATCCGGAGCTGCCGCGCGCAATCTGGCTTCATCGACCTGATACAGGCTCTTGCCTGCCGACAATTGCCGGCTCACTGCCGCATCGATTTCCGCCATGCTCATCCTGGACAGGTCCAGTGCGCAGTCCACGATGATCGGCTTGTCCGTGACCTGTGGCGGATAGTCGCACTCGTGGCTTCGACCCACGAGCTGATCGCCCAGCTCCAGCAGATAGATCATTTCCGTCGCTGCGGGCAGGAATGAGACGATTCTGTGGCCGCTCATGCAGGCAGGATGTCGCAGTAATTGAAACGTGCAGTGCGTAAGACTGTCTCGCCCGGGCGGCAGGGGATTGGCCGTTTAAAGATAGGCCCGGCATAGACGAACGAATGATATTCGCCATTCTCACCGCATGGATCGGCGCTATCCGGAAGGTCGCGCAACAGGGTTTGATCAAACTCTCGTCCGGCGAAAGCTGCGTCTATCTGCTGCGT
>JBEKUL010000218.1:0-3077 GCA_049515055.1 Steroidobacteraceae bacterium
CGCATCGAAGAACACAAAATCTGCTTGCGCGTCGGCGTGCGGCAACTTCAGCTCGCGTAGCAGGGCAAGCCATACTGCCCGCTCGTGTGCGATCGCCGTTCGCACTTGCTCGACATGCGTGGTGTCGCCGAGGGCGGCAGCGGCTGCAGCGAGATTCAGCCGGCCAAGGTCCTCAGCATCGCCCGCCCCATGCTGGCGCAGCGCCTCCGCAACGTCGTCGGACGCAAGCACGTACCCGATCGGCATTCCCGCCTGAGCGTGGATCTTGTCGAAGGTGCGAAACACCATCACGTTCGCTCCTTCGCGCACCAGCGAAACCGCGGAACGAATTTGAAAATCCGAGGTGTACGTTAGTGCTCTTCGTGCCATTGCTCCCTGCTCATCCCCGATAGTCAAGGCTATGCGCTTGACGGGCAGGGCTACTTTGAAAGTAGCCCCCTACCCGCTTGACACAGGGCCCCGACCGACTTACATTTTGAAGTATGGTTCGTCTCACTTCATTGCTGTGTTTGTTGCCCTTCCATACTCATTTGAGTGGTCGGCAAGCTGCGCGCTTGAAGCCATGTCTGAAACCTGCTCGACACAGTTGATTTTGGTGTCGCATGTATGAGTTCTCAACAGAAGTTTCAGTGAAGGTCCGCTCCCCTCGAGAGCGGGCCTTTTGCTTTCTGACGCACCTCCAAGGCACACCCCCGAACGAAAGGAAGAATTATGAAATATAGACTCGCGCTCGCACTCACGGTGTCGCTTATCGCCGTGCCCGCTGCTTACGCCCACCACTCCTTCGCCGCCGAGTTCGACGGCAGTAAGCCGGTCCGGCTGGTCGGCAAGATCACACGCGTAGAATGGACCAATCCGCACTCTTACTTCTACGTGGACGTGGTAGACGCCCAAGGCAAAGTCACCAACTGGGGATGCGAAGGCGCTGGCCCCGGCGCGCTCAGCCGCCGCGGATGGCAGAAGGGCGATCTGAAGATCGGCGACACCATCGTCGTCGACGGATATCGCGCTAAGGATGGCTCCAACCTCATTGACGCACGGCGGGTCACCTTGCCCGATGGCCGCACCGTCTATGGCGGCAGCCCCGGCGATGGCGGCCCCGGCGACGATGGTACCGATCAGGGTGCCGCAGCCAAGCCCGCAAAGCCGGCCAACTAAGCGTCCACGCTATGGGCGGCATCGCGCAATAGGTGGTGGCGCCCATTGAAATGGATAGGAACCGCACTTCATGCCGGTACTACAGCATCTTTGCCAGGTCCTCTACGACTCGAACGTCGGCACCGCTATTCGCGAATCGGACTACGCGTTCTCGATCATCGAGTCGGTGCACGTTCTCGGGATCACAGTGCTGTTTGGGACCATCGCCATCCTCGATCTGCGCATGCTCGGCCTCGTCCTGCGCCGTATCTCCATCACCCGTGTCGCGCGCACGGTGTTCCCGATCACATGGAGCGGATTTTCAATTATGTTTGTGAGCGGGTTTCTGCTCTTCTGGTCGGAAGCAGCAAAGAATTACACCAATCCGGCCTTTCGCATCAAGATCGTCTTCCTCGTATTAGCCGGCCTCAACCCGTTGATCTTCCACACCTCGGTCTACCGCCGCGTCCGGGAGTGGGAGGTGCTGGAGATCTCGCCATGGCGCGCGCGCGCTGCGGCCATCGCATCGCTTACCTTATGGAGTGGCGTCATTATCGCTGGCCGCGCCATTGCCTATTACTGACTTCAGCTTTGAAAGGGTGTTTAGTCTTCATGTGGTTGCATGCCTGGTTCATGGCTCTCGCGCATTCTCCTCTGGGTCATGTCATGCAGACCTCGAAGTGGGGCTTCGCCGTTGTTGAGACGGTGCATCTGCTCGCACTCGCCATTTTGGGCGGCTCCGTTCTCATCGTCGACCTGCGCTTGATGGGGCTAATCCTCAACGGAGAATCGGCACGCGCGATTGGCCGCGATCTCAGCCGCCTGTTGATTGGCAGCCTGATCCTGATGATTATTTCGGGAATTGCGTTGCTCTCTGAGGAGGCGGGTAAGTGTTACTACAGCCCGGCCTTTCGTTGGAAGATGGCCTTGCTGACCACGGCGGTAATCTTCTACTTCACGCTGCACCGCCGCGCGCTTCTGCACACCGACAAGGGAATACCAACGCTGTGGTGCCGAGTCGCCGCAGTCGTCTCTCTCACGCTCTGGCTGGGAGTCGGCGTAGCCGGCCGTGCGATCGGGTTGCTGTGATCCTCTTGCGGGTTTAGCCCTCCTCAACTGGTATCCAAGAATGTGACACGAGTCACTGTGATTGCAGTCAATTACAGGAAACATAGATAAATGAAAGAGCAATCTATCGAGACCCCGCGCCTTGCCGTCCGGTATGCCGGCGCAGGCGTGCGCTTTATTGCCCTTCTCTTCACGGTTCTCGCGGCTATCCCCATACTGGGGGCAACTGGCGGAAGCATCTCCGGCGCGGTCGTGGATTCCAGCGGCGCTCGCGTCGCCGGTGCGGACATCCAACTGGTGAACGTCGCGCAGCATAGTACGTATCAGGCTGCCTCCAACAAGGAGGGCCTCTATGCCTTTCCCAACCTGCCGGTGGGGCAATACGATCTGACCGTCTCAGCCGCCGGTTTTGAAACGCAAAAGAAGACAAGCCTCGCGGTCGACTCGGACTCAGCTCTGCGTATTGATGCCACGCTCGAAGTCGGCCAGCGATCGGACACTGTCACGGTGGCGAGCGATACGGGAGTTCAAGTCGATACCGCTGCGACCCACCTCGGCGAGGTGGTGTCGGGCAAGCAGCTGGAAGCACTGCCGCTGAACGGCAGAAGCTATACCGATCTGCTGGCGATCCAGCCGGGAGTGGCCCCGACTTCTACCTTGTTGCCAAGCTCCGTCATCATGGCGGGAGTAACGGGAAGCATCGATCCATCCGGCGATCTCAACCCCGGCAACCTCTCCATCAATGGCCAGCGCGAATCCTCCAACGGCTTTATGGTCGATGGTATCGACGTCCAGGAACACATGAACGGCGGGACTTCGATCGTTCCCGACCTCGATTCCATCGAGCAGTTTCGCGTGCTTACGAACAACTT
>JBEKUL010000219.1:0-4571 GCA_049515055.1 Steroidobacteraceae bacterium
CAGCAGCGCGCCGAGGCGCTCAAGGATTTCAAGCTCACGATTGCCGCCAAGGCTGGCAGCGAGGGCAAACTGTTCGGCTCGGTCGGCACGGCCGATATCGCCGAGTACAGCACCAAGGCCGGCCACGCGCTGGCGCGCAGCGAAGTGCGTTTGCCCGCCGGGCCGTTGCGTACGGTCGGCGAGTACACCGTGCAATTGCATCTGCATGCCGACGTCAACGTCGATTTGCCGATCGTGATCGTCGCCGAAGAAGCGGCCTGAGAAGTCGCGATCATCGGCTCGATCGCATGGAGCCTGCGCGGATGATGGGGGAAAGCCAGTGAGCACGCTGCCGCTGCGCTCGCGCCGCGATAACGACAAACCTGGCACCGAAGGGCTGACGCCGCCGCATTCGGTAGAAGCCGAACAGTCCGTACTCGGCGCGCTGCTCATCGATGCGACGGCCTGGGAACAGGTCGCCGACATGGTGACGAGCGAGGATTTTTATCGCCCCGACCATCGGCTGATCTACGAGGCAATCGCCGAGCTGATAGCCTCGGGCCGCCCGGGCGATGTGGTCACGGTGTCCGAGCAGCTCGAGCGGCGCGCGCGCCTGGAGGATGCCGGTGGCCTGGCTTATCTGGGCACGCTGGCGCGCGATACGCCGACGGCCGCCAACGCGCGCACTTACGCCAGCATCGTGCGCGAGCGCGCACTGTTGCGCCGCCTGATCGAAGCGGGTCATGCCATCGTCGCCTCGGTGTTCAGCGACGAAGGCCTGCCGGTGCGCGATCTGGTGGATCGTGCCGAAGCGCGCGTATTCGAGATCGCGGAGCAGGGTGCGCACGCGCGCGGCGGCGCGCGGCGCGTGAGCGCGTTGCTGCCCGCGTTGATCGACAAGATCGACGAGTGGCACACCAATCCGAACAAGCTTCGTGGTCTGGCGAGCGGCTTCACCGACTTCGACCACAAAACCGGCGGCATGCGCGGCGGGGATCTGATCGTGATTGCGGGCCGTCCGTCGATGGGTAAGACCACTCTGGCGCTCAATATCGCGGAATTCGCGGCCGTCAGTCCGGACAGCAAGGCCGCGGTGGCAATATTCAGCATGGAGATGCCTTCAGAGCAATTGGTCACACGCATGCTGGCTTCGATCGGACACGTGCCGCTCAACAGCATCCGCAGTGGCCATATCTCCGACGATGACTGGGTGCGCATCACTGCGGCCACGAGCCAGCTGTCGGAGGCGCGGATTTTCATCGATGAGTCGAGCGCACTGACGCCGACCGAGCTGCGGGCGCGCGCGCGGCGCATCAAGCGCGAGTCGGGTGGCCTGGATCTGATCGTGGTGGATTACCTGCAGCTCATGCAGGTGCCGGGTACGCAGGAGAATCGAGCCACCGAGATCGCCGAGATATCCCGCGGCCTCAAGGCGCTGGCGAAGGAACTGGACGTGCCGGTGATTGCGCTCTCGCAGCTCAATCGCAGCGTCGAGCAGCGCACCGAGAAAAAACCCGTGATGTCGGACCTCAGGGAATCGGGTGCGATCGAACAGGACGCCGACATGATCCTGTTGATCTATCGCGATGAGGTGTACGACAAGAATTCGACCCGCAAAGGCATCGCGGACATCGACCTGGCCAAACACCGCAATGGCGAAACCGGCACCTTCCACCTGACCTTTCAGGGCCAGTACACGCGCTTCATCAACTTCGCGCCCGACGCCTACGCCGAGGGGGTTCGCGTCTGATCGGGCGCACCGATCGAATGTGGCGTGCCACGATGAGTGCGGCCAAGCAGGGCCAGCTCAGCGGCATCATGTTCTGGGCAGCGCTGATCGGTGTGTGCGGCGCGCTCACCGGGGTGGCCTTTCGCGCGAGCGTGCGCCTGGTACAGCGAGTGTTGACTGGTCAGTACGCGGGTCTGGTCGAGACTGCCGAACTGCTGCCCTGGTGGGCGCGCATCGCGGTGCCGACGATCGGCGGGGCCTGCGCGGGTACCTTGCTGTGGCTCGCGGCACGCACGCGCGACGGAGCGCGCAGCGTCGACTACATGGAGGCGGTGGCCGTGGGTAACGGGCAGCTCGGCAGCCGCGTCGCGCTGCTTCAGGCCGCCTCATCGTTCTTCACGATCGGCTCGGGCGGCTCGATTGGCCGCGAGGGGCCGCTGGTGCAGATGGCAGCCACGGTGGCCTCGAAGATTGGCCAATGGACCCAGGCTCCGGTACCGCGGCTGCGGCTGCTGGTGGCCTGCGGTGCCGCCGCGGGTATTGCGGCAGCGTATAACGCGCCGATTGCCGGGGCGCTGTTCGTGGCCGAGGTCGTGCTCGGCTCGATCGCGATGGAGAGCTTTGGCCCCTTGATCGTCTCATCGGTGGTCTCTGATGCCACAACGCGGCATTTTCTGGGCTACGGACCCGTATACCAGGTGCCGCACATTCATTTCGGCGATCCCTGGGAGCTCGTGCTCTACGCTCTGCTCGGTGTGCTGCTCGGGCATCTGGCCCCCACGTATCTGGCGCTGCTCGAGCGCGCGCGCGTCGCATTTCGCAGCCTGCGCTTGGGGGCGCCGCTGACGCTCGCGCTCGGTGGTGTGATCGTCGGGGTCATCTCGGTGCGCGTGCCCAGCGTCTGGGGCAACGGCTTCAGCGTCGTGAACGAGATGCTCAACGATCAACTCGCACTCGAGGCGCTCGCGATCGTGCTCGTGGCCAAGCTGGTCAGCACCGCGGCCACGGTCGGCTCGGGGGCGGCCGGAGGTATTCTGACCCCGACGCTGTTCATGGGCGCGGCGTTCGGTGCGCTGTACGGCGGTGCACTGCATCGGATCGATCCGCACTCCAGCTCCCAGCTCGCGGCCTACGCGCTGGTCGGTATGGGCGGCTTTCTGGCGGCGACCACGCATGCGCCATTGACTTCAATTCTGTTGATATTCGAGATGACCCTGGACTACGAGGTCGTGCTGCCGCTGATGCTTGCCTGTGTCACGGGGCACTACGTCGCGCGCATCTATCGACGCGGCGAGTCGGTCTATACGCGTTCGCTGCAGTCCCGGGGTCGTGGCGAGGAGGAGGAGTGGCGCTTGCGCCAGATCGCCGCCCTGATCCGGCCGCCCACGTGGCTCGTGCAGCGCGATGAGCCGCTCGATGCGGTGCTCGAGTGTCCGCAGGCGCGCGGGGGAGCGGTGGCCTATGTGCTCGATGAGCAGAAACAGCTGGTGGGTCAGCTGGACGTCGGTTCGGTGCGGCGGCCCGCGCCGGGGCACGGCGGCCCGTCCGGCTATACGGTCGGGCAGGTCATGCAGCCGCCGCCGTCGATGCTGACCGCGGAGATGCTACTGGGCGATGCGCTCGATGTATTCATCGAGCATCGCTGCAAGCGACTACCGGTGGTCTCGGGTCACTGGAGTCCGATACTGCTCGGGGAAGTCTCCCGGCACGATGTGATGCTGGCACTGCAGGATCGCATGACCGAGAAGCGCGAGCCGAGCCCCGTGCGCTGAGATGCGCTGAGCCGCTCGCCCTTAGCCTTCGAAGAATCCCATCTTCACACCGGCGAGCTGGATGACGTCGTTGTCGGCGAGCTTGCGGGCCTGAGCGCCAATCTTCGCGCCGTTGACCAGCGGGAAATTGTCCGAGCCCTCGGCGTCGACGTGCACGATGAAATAGCCTTCCGCGCGCCGTGTGATTGCCGCGACCTGCACACCGGGGCGGCCCAGAGTCGTCAGCGCTTTGGTCAGTTCGAGCTCGCGGCCGGCAAAAGCGCCCGAGAGCACCTGCAGCTTGGCTTTCTTGATCGGAGGCGCGCCGTTGCCCAATGTGCGCCGCGACGCCGTCGAGCTGCCGGGCGCGGCGTCTGCCACCGCGGCGCGAATGCGTTCGACCGGCCGGGCCGAAGGCTGGATCACCATGGTCTTTTCGAATTCGTCCTGCTGCGCCTCATCATCTTCGACAAAACGCAACTGGTGATGGCCGGCCGTGATCACATCCCCATGCTGCAAGGCATGTTTCTTGATCAGCTTGCCATTGACGTAAGTACCGTTGGTGCTGTTGAGATCCTCGAGGAACGAATCGTTGAGAATATTGATGATCAACGAGTGATGCCCGCTGACCGCCGGGTTGTCGATGCGGATATCGTTGTCCGGGAGCCGCCCGATCGTGTAGCGCTCCTTGTTCATGTTGTATTCGGCGAGGACCGAGCCATCCAGACTCAAAATCAACCTAGCCATGTGCGATTCGCCTCACGTCGAGCTGAACCAACCCAGCATCTTGTCCAATATTCCGCGATGTGCCGGGAACGATTCCATGACCTCCGCCACAAGCACCGAAATATTATCCTTGCCACCATTGTCATTACCCAGCTGAATCAGCTGCTTAGTGGCATTCTCGAGATTAGCACCAAAGGTGCTGATGGTTAAGTGAATATCATCGTCCTCGACCATGTCGGAGAGACCGTCGGAACAAATGAGATACAGGTCTCCTTTCTGCACCGGCAGTTCCTGCACTTCGACTTCGACGTTCGGTTCCACACCGAGCGCACGGGTCACGTAGTTCTTGTTGGCCGCGCGCAGCGCTTCCTCCGGGGAATAGAAAC
>JBEKUL010000220.1:0-3053 GCA_049515055.1 Steroidobacteraceae bacterium
CCTATCAGATGCTATTCGGTCTGCTGGACCGATTAGTCTTGCTGCATGCGCAGCGCTTCGAGGACATCTATGCCTGGCGACTGCTCCAGGAGCACAAATTGGCGGCCAAACTCGGCTCATCCGTGGCAGCGCCCGGGGCATCGCGGTTGATGAGCGACGACGAGCTACGTCGCTTCATCATGCATTTTGAGCGCCTGACGCGGCACATATTGCGCGAGATGCCGGGCCGAGCAGATATCGTGGCGCAGCTCGACGCCAATCGGTGCGTCACCGCCGTCCATCGGAGAGCACATTGAGTCCTGAACGCCCCCGCCCTCGCCTCGTCGTCACGCAGCAGCTTCCAGAGCCCGTGGAGGCGCGCATTACGCGCGACTATGACGCTCTTCTGAATACGGCCGAGGTCGCTTTCACTCCGGAGCAGTGGCTCGAGCGCTGTCGCGACCGGGACGGCATGATCTGCACGCCGCTGGCGGACAAGCTGTCCGCAGACGTGATCGCCAGGCTGCCGGCTTCCTTGCGCATCATTGCGACCTTCTCGGTTGGCTACAATCATATCGATATCGCCGCAGCGCGTGCGCGCGGCATCATTGTTACGAACACTCCGGGCGTGCTCACCGATGCCACGGCAGATCTGACCTGGTTGCTGCTGCTCGGCGCGGCACGGCGCGCCTCCGAGGGCGAGGCCATCATGCGCGCGCGCTCATGGACGACCAAACTGCTCGGCACGCACGTCAGCGGTAAGGCGCTGGGTATCGTCGGCATGGGCCGCATCGGTGCTGCGGTTGCGCGGCGCGCCGCGGGTTTTGGCATGCAGGTGCATTACCTGAGCCGCAGCGCCAAAGCATTGCCGGATCTGCCCGATGCGCAATGCCACACGAGCGAGGAAAGCTTTTGGCCCAGATGCGAATTCCTCAGCATCCATCTGCCGCTGAACGCGCAGACCCGTGGCTTCCTCAATGCGCGCCGTATCGCGCAATTGCCTCGCGGCGCCATAGTCGTAAACACGGCGCGCGGGGACATCGTCGATGACGATGCGCTGATCGCGGCGCTGTCAGACGGTCAGGTCGGGGCTGCAGGGCTGGACGTTTACACCAATGAGCCGAATTTTCGACCCGAGTATGCCGCCCTGAAGAACACTTTCCTATTGCCGCATCTGGGCAGTGCCACGCTCGAGACGCGCCGGGCAATGGGTTACAAGGTGCTCGAGAATCTCGATGCGTTCTTCGCCGGCCGCGAGCCACCGAATCGCATCCCCTAAGAGGCGCCGCCGAGCCTATTTACGGCGCGCCTGCACTCGGAATAATCTGCGGCGCCAGATACTGCGTAATGAGGACCAGCACCACGAGAAAAATCGTAAGGATAATGCTGTGTATGAAGGTGCGCGCGAACACGGCACCCTCTTTGTCCTTCAGGCCGGTCACCGCCAAACCGGTCGTGATGTTCTGCGGCGAGATCATCTTGCCCATGACGCCGCCCGAGGTGTTGGTTGCCGCGAACAGCACCGGGTTGAGGTTCAACTGCCTCGCGGCGACGACCTGAAGATTGCCGAACAAGGCATTGCCGGAGGCATCGCTGCCGGAGAGCAGGACGGCGAGCCAGCCCAGGAACGGCGAGAACAGGATGAACAGGCGCCCGGTCCAGGCAGCGCCCTTACCCAAGGTGTAGGCCAGCCCCGAGTAATTCATCAAATAGGCCAGCCCAACTATCAGCAACACTGCGATGACCGGCCGCCATACTTGGCGCAGCGTCTGTCCCAGGCAATGCAGGACCGCCGCCGGCGGCACTCGAATCAACAGCGCCGTGACCAGGCACGACACGAGGATGCCCGTGCCGGTGGCGAACGGCTGGAAGGTCCAGATCGCCGCGTACGGTTTGTCGTTGTACAGCGTGATGGAGATGGCCTTGTCGAGCATCGGCCAGGAGATATTGTGCTGCCAGATCAGCGGCACTTTGAAGTAAATCCAAAGCGTCACGATGATCGACAGAGTCAACCACGGTAGCCATCCCTGCCAGGCAGGTACGTTGGATGGCGCAGCCCCGCTCGTCAGCGCCGCGCGATCGATCATGAAGGCGGGGTCCGGCGCTGGGTGCCAGATCCGCAGAAACAGCAGCGTGACCAGCAGAGAGCTCAGTGAGGAGAACACGTCGGTAAGCAGGTAGTTGATGTAATTGGCCGTTACGAATTGCGCAATGCCGAAGCTCGCGCCAGCGACCAATAGCACGGGCCAAAGCGCGCGCACCGAGCGCCAGCCGCCGTAGAGCGCTATCACGTATAACGGCAGAATCGTCGCGATCAACGGCAATTGCCGGCCTACCATCGCCCCCATCGCGGCCGCTGGCAGGCCCGTCACAGCACTGAGCACGGTAATCGGATTGCCTAGCGCACCGAAAGCCACGGGTGCGGTATTGAATATCAACACGAATATGACCGCTTCGAGCGCCGGGAAGCCCACGAGGATCAGCAGCGCGGCTGTGACCGCGACCGGGGCACCGAAGCCGGTGATCGCCTCGAGCATGGCGCCGAAGCAGAAGCCCATGACCACCAATACTACACGACGATCATTGGGCAGGTGTTGCAGCACCCAGGTGCGTAAGGCATCAAAACGCCCCGAGTGCACGGCGATGTTATAGAGCAGTAGCCCGTTGATGACGATCCACATCATCGGCCACAGTGCGAAGGTCGCGCCATTGAGCACCGACTGCAGCGCCAGTGTGATCGGCATCTGCCAAGGCACGACGGCGATGATTAGCGCCAGCAGCAGACCGGCCGATGCGGCCTGCCACGCGGGCCGGCGCAGCACACCGAGCAGCAATAACACGGTCAGGACCGGTATCGCCGCGACCAGGCAGGACAGTCCGAGGCTGTTCGCGATAGGTGTCAGCTGCTGATGAAACATCTGCGCTCTCGCAACCGGGTCCGCTTGGGCGTCGTGGGTCGCGCGACTGGCCGCGGGCTCCCGTGGGAGCCCGTCAGCAACGCGTCACGGCGAGCCGGGCACGACCGGAATGACTCCCGGAATCAGGAATTGCTGCACGACCACCATGATCACCAG
>JBEKUL010000221.1:0-3038 GCA_049515055.1 Steroidobacteraceae bacterium
ACCGACATCTTCAAGGTGCAGACGGAGGTGGCTACCGCGGTAGCGCAGCAGCTGGAGATCAAGCTCGCCGGAAATGAGCCCGTCAAATTCGAGGTCCGCGGAACTAATAATCCGGACGCCTACGATGCCTACCTGCGCGCTGTGCCGCTATTCGACCATGCCACTGGACCGGAGTGGCATGCCTGCTTGACGGAGCTCGATAAGGCCATCGCACTCGATCCAGAGTACGCTGCGGCCTACGCGCTGCGGGCCAGAACACTCATATTCCTTGCGTTTGAACCTAACATCGGGGGGGCCGAGGCTCTGCGCGTGCAGGCTATTGCGTCGGCGGAGCGTGCCGTGGCGCTGGCGCCGGATTCAGGCGATGCACACATAGCACTCGGAGCTGTGCGTAGCCAACTTCAACTCGATTTCGTCGGCGCCGGGGCCGAAATGGACCGAGCCCTGGCCGTGGCACCGGGCAGCGCGTACGTGCAATACAATGTCGCCCGGTACCGGTCTTTCATGGGTCATAGTGATCCAGCGCTCGTCGGCGTACAGCGTGTCGTCGCTCTTGATCCACAAAGTGCGGACGCGTATTTCCGGCAAGGGGAGATTTTCTATAATGCGGGGCGGTACAACGAAGCGCTCGTGGCGTTCCGGCATTCCCAGGCACTTCAGTCCGGTGGGGGAGGCGGTCTGCACCGCACGCTAATCGAAGTTCTTTTTCGTTCGGGCCAGGTGGAGCAGGCGCGACAGCTCCTTGAGACTCCCACGAACCCGGTGATCGAACGCGATCGGCACCACCTGTTGGCAATGGTCTATCATGGCCTGGGTCGGCAGGCGGACGCCGAACATGAACTCGACAACTATAAAAAGATGGTAGGAGATGCCAGGCCATACCGCATGGCGCAGATCTACGCTCAGTGGGGCGATGCCCCGGCTGCACTGCAGTCGTTGCTCAGAGCCGAGCAATTCCACGACATTTACTTTTACATGGTTAAGGTGGACCCGCTACTCGATCCGATTCGCAATGACCCGCAGTTCAAGGCCTTTCTGGCGCGGCTGAAGTTTCCGCCGTAGGCCAGCGATTGGACAGTTTCCGAAGTGCTCTCGCCTGCCATCTTCTCTGCGACAACATCTGGTCGGCAGCCTGCCTGCGCTTACCCATCCGCCGACCCTTCCCACGCATTGCCAGCCTTATTGCAGACGGCAAAGTCCCAATGACCGTTGCTTTGCGCGAATATCGGTGAAATCGGAAATGGTCCTTTCGGTGAGTCGAAGTGAGGCGAAGTCGCTCACCGTCAGAAGCGAGCATCGAAACCCCGCCACTTGGCGAGCCGCATCACACTGCCAACCGATCTGTGGGACTCGCCACCAGGGTATAAAGTGCCGGCATCAGGAAAATGCTGATCAATAGTCGCGTGAAAAGACCGCTGACGATGACCAACGCGAACGGTCGCTGAGTATCCGTACCAACACCGGTGGCCAAAGCCACCGGTAGCAAACCGAGCGCCGCCACCAGCGCGGTCATCATGATCGGTCGCAATCGCAGGATCGCGCCTTCACGAATGGCATCCGTGAGATCGGTGCCGCTGCGGCGAAGTTCGTTGACGTAGGAAATATAGACGATCGCTGTCTGCACCGAGACGCCGAACAAGGCCAGGAAGCCGATTCCGGATGAGACCGAAAACGGAGTGCCGGTGATCCATAGGGCGACGATGCCCCCCACGGGAGCCGACAGCACTACGCCGAGCACCGTGATGAACGGGAATTTAAAATTGCTATACAGGGCGAACAGCAGCAGAAAAATCAGGAACAAAGTCACCGGTAGAATGACCATCAGCTGCGCACGCGATTCCGTGTACTCGGTATATTCCCCGCCCCAATCCAAGCGATAGCCCTGCGGAATGCTGATCTTGGAATTGACCTGATGCATGGCATCGCCCACCGCGCCCGCCAGATCGCGTCCTTCCACTGAGAACTGAACCCCGATGTAGCGTGAATTGTCTTGGCGATAGATGAACGAGGCGCCGTTGGTCACGTCGATGTCCGCAAACTCCTTGAGCGGAATTTGCTGGCCGCCGGATGTGGCGACCAGGATATTGCCGATTTCCTCGGGATTGTCCCGGTACTGCTGGTCGAGACGCACGACGAGATCAAATTGCTTCTCCTCCTGCACCACCTGGGTGGCAACGTCGCCTCCAATGGCCGTCTGAATCAAGCTATTGATGTCGGCGACATTCAAGCCGTAGCGGGCGATCCTGGCACGGTTGATTTTGATAGTGAGGCTGGGCTGCCCAAGCTCCTGCACCAAGGTTACCTCGCGGATTCCGCGCACGCCCTCCAGAATCTGCTTGATGGCCTTGCCCTTCTTTTGAAGTACGTCTAGATCTGAACCGAAGACCTTGACGGCCAGAGCGCTCTTCAAGCCCGTCTCCGCCTCATCGACTGCGTCCTCGGCCGGTTGGGTGTAGTTGAAAGTGATTCCGGCAAATGTCTGAAGCTTATTGTTGATGGCTTCGATCAGGCCTGCTTTGGTGCGATAAGCACCGGTCCATTGCGCGTAAGGTTTGAGATCGACGTAAAACTCGACGTTAAAAAACCCTGTTGGATCGGTGCCGTCGTCGGGGCGGGCCAGTTCCGAGGCGACCGTGGTCACTTCGGGAAAAGAGCGCAATATTTCCCGCACCATGGGAGTAATTTTCGCCGATTCGTCGAACGAAATGGTGTAGGGCATGGTGGCACGCACCCACAACGCGCCTTCGTCCAGATGCGGCATGAACTCGGCGCCGATGCTGGGAATGAGCAGCAGCGAGCCCGCCAGTAGTATGACTGAGGCGAGACTGATCCCCCAAGGACGGGCGAGACAAAAATCCAGACCCTTGACGTAGGCGGATTTGATGTTCTCAAAAGCAGAGTTGCGCCGCTCTCGCACGCCATTGCGCATGAACCAAGCGCATAGCACCGGCAGCAATGTCAGCGTGACGATTAATGAACCCACCAACGCAAACACCATAGTGTCCGCCATCGGTTTGAAGAGTGTCCCGGACGGCCCG
>JBEKUL010000222.1:0-4868 GCA_049515055.1 Steroidobacteraceae bacterium
TGGGACGGCGATTACGACCGCTGCTTCTTCTTCGACGAGCAAGGCGGCTTCATCGAGGGGTATTACCTGGTGGGTCTGCTGGCCGAGGTTTTTTTGCGCCGCCACCGCGGCGCGCGCATCGTACACGATCCGCGTCTGACCTGGAACACGATCGATATCGTGCAGCGCTATGGCGGGCAGCCCGTGCTGTGCAAATCCGGTCATGCGTTCATAAAACAGAAGATGCGCGATGTCGATGCGGTCTATGGCGGGGAGATGAGCGCGCATCATTACTTTCGCGACTTCTCCTATTGCGACAGCGGCATGATCCCCTGGCTGCTGGTGCTCGCGCTCATGAGCGAATCGGGTAAGTCCATGTCGGAACTGATCGGCGAGCGCCAGCGGCTCTATCCGGCCAGTGGCGAGATCAACCGCAAGCTCGACGCGCAGATGGGCGACACCGCCGCGGTGCTCGCGCGCGCACGGCTGCGCTATGAGGCGCTGGCCACATCGATCGATTTCACCGATGGGCTGTCGATGGAGTTCGATCGCTGGCGCTTCAATCTGCGCGCTTCCAACACGGAGCCGCTGGTGCGCCTGAACGTCGAATCGCGCGCCGATGCGTCGCTGATGCAGGAGAAGACCGCCGAACTGCTGCGGCTGCTCGATGGCCGCTGAGCCGCCGGGCGCCGAGCAGGCGATACTTTCGCGTCGCTCGGTTCCGGCGCTGCAGTTGCGTGAGCCCGGTCCCTCGCCCGAGCAGATCAACTCCGCCATCGATGCCGCACTGAGCGCTCCGGATCACGGCTTGCTGCGACCCTGGCGCTTCGTGCTGATCCGGGGTGAGGCACGTGCGCAGCTCGCGGAGTTGTTCGTGCGCCGCATGCTCGAGCGCGATCCGGCGACCCCCGCTGCCAAGCTCGAGAAAGCCCGCGGTATGCCCATGAGCGCGCCATTGGTGATTGCCGCGGGAGCGAGGATCGTCGCGCAGCACAAGATTCCTGAAGTCGAGCAGCTGCTGGCGAGCGCGGCGGGCATCATGAATCTGCTGAACGTCTTTCACGCGCAGGGCTACGGGGCCATCTGGCTCACGGGCGGTAACGCCTATGACCCGCAGATCACGCAGGCGCTGCACTTCGGTGCCGATGAGCGCTGCCTGGGTTTCATCTACGTCGGCTCGATCGATCCGGCATTCCGAGCGCGCGCGCGGCAGATCGAGCGCAGCGGCACCATGCGTGACTGGACCGGATAATCGTGCCCTACACGCTCTCGCATATTGCCGCCGTATTGCCCGGATATCGCGCGCTTTCGCGCGCGCAGATTTTTTCCGCGGCCGTGATCGGCAGTATGGTGCCGGACTTCGGCTTTCTGCTCCTGTCCGGCTCTCTGGCGCGCTGGCAGACGCACAGCTTTGTGGGACTGTTCACGTTCTGCCTGCCGGTGGGCCTCGTCAGCTATGGGCTGTTGCAATGGCTGATCAAGCCCGCCGTGCAGGAGATTCTGCCCGATCGGGCCTATGTGCGGCTGCGCACGGTGCATCCGTTGCGCAACCTGCGCAATCTGCGTGCCTGGGTCTACGCCGCAGGTGCGATTCTGCTGGGCGCAATCACTCACCTGATCTGGGACGCATTCACGCATGAGAACGCGCGCGGCGTGCAGATGTTTCCGGTGCTCGATAAATACGGACCGGAGCTCGATGGGCATCCTGAGCAGTATTACCATTGGCTGCAATACGGCAGCAGCATCGTCGGCCTGGTGCTGGTGCTCATCGCGCTCTGGCTCTGGTGGCGCCACACGCCGAGGCCGACCGAGCGGCCCAGGCGCGCGCTGAGCGCGAGCGCACGGCGTCTCTGGGGTAGCCTATATCTACTGATCCCGCTTGCGTTTGCCGCGTGGTCCGTACGGCGTTGGCTCACCTTGCACGCGCCGTACGGCGCAAACATCGCCGTCGGCAAGATCGCCATAGCGCTGGTGCGCGGGGCTGCGCTCTCGCTGCTGCTGGTAAGCGTTCTGGTGCTCGCGGGGCTTCCCAGGCAGCGCCCGCACGCCATGTGCAGTCGCGTGCTCGGTTTGGTGCGTGAACAGGTCTTCGCTGCCCTCTTCGGTGGCGGCGGGGCCATGGATGCCTTCACGGCTGCATTTCGCATCCCGAATCTGTTGCGCGATTTGTTTGCCGAAGGCGCGCTGTCCACGGCCTTTGTAACGACGTTCAGTAAGACCATTGCACGCGGGGGTGATGCCGCGGCGTGGCGCCTTGCGGACAAAGTGACCACGCTCACTGCCGTGGTATTGGGCGCAATCTGCGTGGCCGGCATGATCTTCCCGTCGCAGCTGGTCGCGCTCGTTACACCAGGCTTCGATCCGCAGAAAGCGGCACTGACCGCCGAGCTCACGCGCCTGATGTTTCCATTCATCCTGCTCGTCTCGCTCGCCGCGCTGGTCATGGGCGTGCTCAACGCCAAGGGCGTCTTTGGCCTGCCGGCCATGGCCTCGAGCTTTTTCAATATTGGCTCGATCATCGGTGGCGTGACGCTCGGATACTGGCTCGATCCGCGCTTCGGGCCGCGCTCGCTGATCGGCCTCGCACTGGGCACGCTGATGGGAGGAGCCCTGCAATTGCTGGTGCAGCTGCCGTCGCTGGGCCGTCTGGGTTATCGCTTCCGCCCCGATTTTCAGTGGCATGATGCAGGTGTCAAAGCGATCCTCGCGCTGATGGGCCCTGCGGTGATCGCAGCCAGCACGACGCAGGTCAATGTACTGGTGAACTCGATCTTCGCCTCGACGCTCGGTGATGGTCCGATCTTCTGGCTCGCAATCGCGTTCCGGCTCATGCAATTGCCGCTCGGGCTGTTCGGCGTAGCCCTCGGCACTGTGACTCTGCCCTTGCTCTCGCGCCTGGTGGTTGCCGGCCAGCTCGGGGGCTTTCGAGCCGAGCTCTCGCGCAGCATGCGCCTCGCCTTCCTGCTGACCGTACCTGCCGCGGTGGGTCTGATGGTGCTGGCCGAGCCGATCATCTCCGTGCTGTATCAGCATGGGCGCTTCGATGCCTATCAGGCCGCTCAGGCTGCCGGTGCGCTGCGCTTCTATGCGATCGGCCTGATGGGCTACGCCGCGCTCAAGGTGCTGGTGAACGCTTTTTATGCGCTCGACAAGCGCAAGACACCGATGATCGTGAGCTTCGTGGCCGTGGCGCTCAATCTGCTGTTCAACTGGGTGTTTACCTTTCGTCTCGGCTGGGGTGTCCGAGGGCTCGCTGTGTCCACGGGCGCCGTTGCGAGCTGCAATTTCCTGCTGCTCTATGCGCTGATGCGCCGGCACCTGGGCGGGCTGGAGTCGCGGCGCATGCTGCGCATGCTCGGGAAAGTCGCGCTGGCATCCT
The DNA here is from genome assembly GCA_049515055.1 of Steroidobacteraceae bacterium. GTDB lineage: Bacteria > Pseudomonadota > Gammaproteobacteria > Steroidobacterales > Steroidobacteraceae > FEN-1191. Next base: position 3,359 of record JBEKUL010000222.1, read on the forward strand.
CGGCGCTACTCGCCGTGTGTGCCGCCTCGATGCACTGGCTGTTGGCGGATTGGGCCACGCAGGCGTTCATGGTGAAGCTGGGCGCGCTGCTGGCGACCGTGCTGGCCGGAGTGCTGGTGTTTCTGGCCTGCAGCGCCTGGTTGCGGATCGAAGAGCTGCAGGGCTTACATGCGCTGCTCAGACGCCGGCTGCTGCGCGCGCGCTAAGGGCTGCCTCGGCGCAGCTCAGGGCTTGATGGGCCCGCACACGGCTTCGCCCTTGTCGAATACCACGCGCCAGGTGTCCGGGGCCTCAAGCCGCCAGATCGAGTTGTAGCGACTGACCATCTTTCCCGCGACGTAGACCGGACCCGTACTCAACGCGAGCTTGCCGGAGGGCAGGACCTCCACGACATCCGGTGCCCAGGAGAAAGGCGCCCTGGCGGCACTGAAGGAAGGCTTCCAGGCGGCCGCGACCTCTACGGCCCCATGCTGGACGGAATCGCCGCTGAAGAAGATCGCGTCACTCGCCAGATAGCTCGTGAATGCCTTGAAATCCCGGTCTGCCATGGTTTTGGCAAACGCCCGCTCGGCCGCCATGACCTGAGCGGTCGGGCTCGCAAGCAGCGTCGCCGTCGTAACCGGCGTCGCTGGCTGGGCAGGGACGGCTCGACGCCTGCTCGGGCTCGCGCAGGCTGTCAGCAGGCAGGCTACGATCAGGAAGGTTTGTGCGCTATTGCGTGCCGTTCGCATTCTCTGCGTATGCATGCAGCATCGTGGGACGGCTATTGAACGACAGGCGCGTGTCCATTTGACCCGCGTGCCAGCTGGCGCGGTGATAGCGGCTCGGCGGCACAAACACGACGTCGCCCGGATCGGCCGTTATCAGGCCCACGTCCTCGATCAGATAGTCAATTTTGCCTTCGAGAATGAACCAGAACTCGTCATTGCCGATATGGAAATGGCCGCGATTGGTCTCGGGCGGCGTGGACACGCCCATGCCGCGGATGATGTCGCTGAGCGTGTCGTCATCGTCGGCAAATAGATGCGATTTGTTGGGCCCATTGGGGAATGCGGCAACATAATCTTTCATGAAGTCGATGTAGGGGCGATTCGCATCGTTGTACTTGTCGTGCGAACCGTCGTAGCTGACCTTTATATAGTGGAAGCCCGGCGGATTGGGTGGCGGCTGATCTGCGGTTGCCGCTGGAAAGGACGGCAGTTTGCCCGCGTGCGTGACCTCGAAGCGCAGCGAGGGCTCGTTGCCCACCGTTTCCATGCTGTAGGGTACTCGGTAGGGCACCTGAACCAGAAAGCCCTTCGTGGCCACAAACGGCTGCTGACCTTCAATATTGAAGCGGATCTGTCCGCCCCATACGACCCAGAGGGTGCGATCATCGCCATAGAACTGCGTACGGGTCTTCTCGCCCGGCGCCATCTGAATCCACTTGGCACTCCAGCGCCTGGTCTGCACGACATCGGCGCTCCAGCTTGCCTGGCCCTTATGGGCCGTCAGTACTTCGGGCAGACGT
>JBEKUL010000223.1:0-3022 GCA_049515055.1 Steroidobacteraceae bacterium
GACGGACCTCCCCATAGCTGCCATTAGTGACGGGCAGAAACGGATCAACACCGGCGGTTCGTATCGTCCGGCGACTGACGCGATAACGGCCCGTCAAGGCGTCTGAAAGACTGTCTTGAACCGGTCGTCGGTACGAAGGGTGTTTAAGTACGAGGTGTAGAGTGCTTTAATCTTTTCGGCCGCTGACGAACCAGTTGATCAGCTCGCACGGAAGTTATGACTCGCCCCCCGAAATCTCTCTACGTGCGATAGTAGGTAACGATGGAACTAACCAGGGAGTCGTCGAAGCCAGGGACCGATGGCGAGCAGCGGTTCCTCAATGCTGAGCATTTGGTCGCAGTCCAGAGCGATGCGTTGAAGAAAGAACTACGATTGGGCGATCTGGTCTTGTCGCAAATTCTTTACATCATGGCGTTTAGCTGGCTCGGGCCTGCAGGAAAGGTGGGGCCCGGCCACGTCATGTGTTGGCTTCCTGCAGTTCTATTGTTTTACATACCCTGATTACTCGGCGCCGTCAGACGGCAGCCCTCGCTCAGTGCCACGCGTGCGCGAGGCGTATCGGAGGATCCGAAGATGTACATTCCCGAGCACTTTCGTGAGACACGAATCGAGGTGTTGCAGCCCTTCATCGAGCGCCATCCGCTCGCCACGCTGGTCGCGCTGACCGATGCAGGTTTTACCGCCAATCTCATCCCGTTGCAGGCACAGCTTCGCGCCGAGACAGGCGGCCGACTGCTGGGACACATCGCACGCGCGAATTCATTGTGGCGCGATCTGCGCGATGGCGCCTCGGTACTTGCAATCTTCACCGGCGCGGAGCACTACATTTCGCCGAACTGGTATCCAAGCAAGAAGGAGCACGGCAAAGCGGTGCCGACGTGGAACTACGCCACCGTGCACGTGCACGGATCCATCCGGTTCATTGACGATAAGACCTGGCTGCGCAATTTCGTGGCTTCATTGACCGATCAGTTCGAGCAGGGCCGCGTCAATCGATGGCACATCGAAGATGCCCCTGCCGATTATCTTGAAGGTATGTTGCGCGCCATCGTCGGCTTTGAGATCGACATCTCGCGCATCGAGGGTAAGTTCAAAGGTAGTCAAAACCGCTCGGCGTCTGATCGGGCGGGAGCGCGCGATGCACTGAGTGCGGAGGGGGTAGCAACTGCCGACATCGCCGAGCTCGCGCCTAAATCCGACTGATGTGAGTGCGCTGAGAACCCCTTCGGTGCAATTCAAGACCTGGCTGCGCAATTTCGTGGCTTCATTGACCGATCAGTTCGAGCGCGGTCGCGTCAATCGATTGCACATCACCGCGCCGCCACTTCAATGCCGACAATGTTCACTCCGCTGATCAGAGCGCACCCCTATACCGGCACACTCGGCGGGGGCTGCCGGAAGAGGCGGGTCATCCAGCACAGATAGCTCAGCCCCAACACGAACCAGATCGCCCCCAATATCAGCGCAGCCCGATCCAGGCTCACCAACAACCACAAATCATCCACGGCGCCGATCAGTGGAAACACCAGGCCGCTCAAGGCACCGATCCTCTCGCCGCCTAGCCGGCCGGTCAGGTAAAGGCGCACCACGCACAGATTGACGGCAGTGAAGGCAAGGAAGGCGCCAAAATTGATGAACGACGTCGAGGTCGCCACGTCGAGCAACAGGGCGATCAGGCCCACGACACCAGCGAGTGCGATGTTGAGCGCCGGCGTTTGGAAGCGCGGATGAATGAAGCCGAAGATCCGGTGAGGTAAAATCCGATCCCGGCCCATCGCATATAGCAGCCGCCCAACGCTGGCCTGTGCCGATATTCCGGAGGCAAACTGCGCCAGGATCAGGCCCGCCAGAAACACTGTGACGAACACGTCGCCACCGATCGTCTTGGCCACTTCAAAGGCCGCTGAATCGGTGTCGTGAAAGACCGTGCCTGGGTGCGCGAGCTGCATTGAGTAGGCCGCTAGCACGAAAATGGCGCCGCCGATGAGGGCAATCCACAGGATCGCGCGCGGCATGTTCCGCTGCGGATCGATGGTTTCCTCGGTCAGCGTCGAGACCGCATCGAATCCAAGATAGGAATACGCCGCGATCGCTGCGCCCGACATGGTCGACGCAAACGGCACATGCGGCTTGAAGAGTGGCGCTGCGAGCGCAAGCCCGCCGGGGCCGGCGCTCGCCAGCGCGTAGTGCCAGCACAGGATGACAAACAATGCGACCACGATCAGCTGCACCGACATCAGCGCGATGTTGAACCGCGCCGCCACTTCAATGCCGACGATGTTCACTGCGCTGGTCAGCACGATGAAGGCGATGATCCAGATCCAAACCGGTAGCAGCGGAAAGGCGGTATTCAGATAGGCTGCGCCGATCAGCCAGATCACCATCGGTAAGAAGAAGTAGTCGAGCAGTGTTGCCCAGCCAACCATGAACCCGATGTGGGCGTTGAAATTGCGGCGGGTGTAGGTGTAGGCGGAACCGGCCACCGGATACCTGCGGGCAAGCTGCCCATAGCTCAGCGCCGTGAAGGCGATCGCAAGCAAGGCCAGCAGGTAGGCAAGCGATGCGGTGTCATCGCTCGCCTTGGCAAGAACACCGTAAGTGCCGTAGACAATGAGCGGTGCCATGTAGGCCAGGCCGAACAGCAGCACGGCGGGCAGGCTGAGGGTGCGTTTCAGCTGCGAGCCGTGGGATCCGAGGCTGTTCATGGCTATCGCGGATTTCGGGGCCGGGTAGCGTTCATGTGCCTAGCGGTTTCATCGGACGCGCGATATTCCCAGCGGCACCAAGTACCATCGAGACTCGGATCGATGCGTACACCAGCCCCTGCAGATCGTGGACGCAACACGACTTATGGCTGGCCGCCAAGTCGGCTCATCACAGGTCCTATCGTCGAGCTAGATATCATGGCCCGCCATGCAGAGGCGGGCGATAAGGGTTGAGAAGAGCATAAGGTCTGCCTCCCGCAGTACCGTGGGTTGCGCGCTTTCACGCGCCGAGCCACATGTAGAGCGCTGCAAGAGCG
>JBEKUL010000224.1:0-2983 GCA_049515055.1 Steroidobacteraceae bacterium
ATCGAGAGCGAACTGGGCTATCGGCCGCAGATCGATCTGGAGGCCGGACTGCGCAAAACGGTGCAGTGGTATCTGGGGCGTGCCGATACATTGCGCACCGGCTGGCAGCGAGCTTTGACCTGATATGAGGCTCAGCTCGCTAAATTGCGCGCCATCGCGGGATCGCTGATGCCGTGCTCGCCGGTCTCGACGCGGCCGGCGAAGCGGCGAGCGAATGCTGCCGCCTGAACGCTGAAGTCGTACCAGTAGCCGCTGGATGCCAGGTTCCAGCTCAGCGTGCCCGCAGCATGGGGCCTGATCTGCAGCGGCCAGGGACCGTCACTGCGGTAGGCGTTGGCCAGAACCGTCACCGTGCCGGCTGCGGCGCCGCTGTTGTTTACATTCAGATGAAGCTGCGGCGTGCCTTTCCCCGCACGGGGCTGATAGCGGACCTGTATCTCGGGCGAGAATTCAGTGGCCCGCGCCAAGGTATTGCCCTGGAACGCGCGCACGAAGCCGTTGGCGCTGTATACCCACAGATTGTACTGGCCGGCATCAGTAGCCGCGCTGTTCCAGACATCGCTCAAGCTTTTATCGGCTTGCACGGTATAGCGGCGCGGCAGACGATCCAGATGCAATTGATCGTAAACGTGAAACACGACGCCCTGCTTGCCAGTATTGCTGAAGATCAGCGTCACCTCGCCGCCCGCCTGCACACGCGCGCTGGTGTGCAGTTCGTAGGGCAGCGCACGCGAATAGCGCGTACCGGTCTCCTGAAAGAGCGGCTGCGCCGTGCCCGGAGACAACGGCGCGGGCAGCATCATCTGCGCTGACTCAACGGTTGCATAGTGACTGGCGTCGGGGAGCGTGGGCATTGATGCGTCGTTTGGCGTGGCGAAGTCAAAGGCCGAAGTCAGATCCCCGCAAACTGCCCGATGCCAGGGGCTAATGCTGGTCACGCTGATGCCAAAGCGCCTCTCCAGAAACATTGCCGCGGAGGTATGGTCGAACACTTGCGAATTGACCCAGCCACCTTTGCTCCATGGCGAGATGACATACAGGGGTACGCGCGCGCCCAGGCCCCACGCTCGCACGGTGCCGCTGATCGTGTCCGCGGCATTGAGGTAGGCGCGAGCCGGGTCGGAGAAGTACTCGCCCGCGAGCGCCACGGTCGAGGCTCCGGAGAGCGTGCCGTCGAGGCCGTAGGATGGCGGCGCTGGGGGCGGCACATGATCGAAGAAACCATCGTTCTCATCGAATGCCAGAAAAAATACGCTCTGGCTCCAGGACGCGGTATTCGCGGTCAGGGCATCGAGTACCTGAGCGATGAAGTCGGCGGCGCGCGCGGGGTTGGACGCTCCCGGGTGCTCCGACGTCGCAGCGCTCGGCAGCACCCAGGAGATCGCGGGTAATGCCCCGCTCGTGACGTCCTTGCGCAGTTGCTCGATTGTCCGCAGTTGCATCCCGTTTTCGTACAAAGGTGAACCGGAGCTCGCCGTCGCGTTGCGAAAGCCCTCGAAGGCAAGGCCGCCGTGCATGAGGCCGCCGTAGTTATCATTCGGGTCCTGGTAAATGCGCCAGCTGATGCCAACCTGCTGCAGTAGTACCGGCAGTGTCGGCCAATGAAATGCCGATCCCCGGTAGGTGTAGCCCGGGCTGGGCATCATGCCGCTGACTGAGCAGCGCAGATTGTTGGGCTCCGCATCGCTATCGGTGCAGTCGATGTCGTTGCCGCGCAGCGCCGGATTGAAATTCGATCCGGAAAAGAAAACGATGCGGTTTGGGTCCGTGCCGCTCGTGACGGAGCAATGATAGGCATCGCAGAGCGTGAAGGCCTCGGCCAGCGCGAACTGGAACGGGATGTCTTCGCGCTGGTAATGGCCCATCGAGAATTCTGTCTTGTAGCGCGGCCAATGGCCGAAACTGCCCTGATTCCAGGCGGCTTGTGAATCGGCAAAGGTATGCGGCGTGTCTGGCACCAGCAATGCGCGGGTCTTGCTCGGGTCCAGGTGATAGGGCGGAATCTCTTTTGTGCCGTCCGACTGAAACCACACCGGCTTGCCGCTGGCCAGTGCAATGGGAAAGCGATCGCCGAACCCGCGCACGCCGCGCAAGGTTCCAAAGTAATGATCGAAGGATCGATTTTCCTGCATCAGGAACACCACGTGCTTGACGTCCTGAATCGTGCCGGTCTCGACCCGCGCCGGCACCGCCAGTGCGCGACGGATGGCCGGGGGTAGCAGACTCAGTGCGCTGGCAGCGCCAAGAATACTGCCCGAGCGGCGCAGGAATTCTCGTCGGCGCGGATCCTTGATCTCATCGCTCACGGTGCGCCGTGGGGACGAACACGGGTGCGCGCGAATACGGCTCTTGGCCTTCGGCCTCTCACTTTGCTCCTGCCTTGAGCGGGGCTACTCAATAATGCGGCGGCTTCTCGAATCCGGCCGCGCTCGCCCCGCCGCCATCGACCATCTCGAGCTGTTCCTTCAGCGCGCGGTTGCGCTCGGCGAGCACCTCGATCTCGCGCTGCTGGCGCATGACGGTCTGGCCGAGCTGCTGCAGTGAGCTCTCCAGATGAGCGAGCTTGCTCTCGATGAGTTCGAGTCGGCTGGATTCAGTCATGGCAGGGGACCGGGGCGGTAGTTGAAGGATACACCGTGGATATGAGCTAGCGTTCGACGAGCCCGTTGACCGCCAGCCCCCGACCGGTATATTGGAATGAGTTTAGAGGCGCTATGCGCGTGCGTCCGCCAGGGCTCCCGCATCGCACAATTATTGCAATACTCGGCCTTGGGTCAAGCACGCCCGGGGTTTGAGTGAGGCTGCCTGCCAGAGCGGCCAGCCTGGATTTGGGAGCGTCAGTCCTATGAGTGAGCAGACAAATCGCGGGCTCTACCGCGAGGCCTTCGAGCGCGATAGCTGCGGCTTCGGCTTGATTGCGAGCCTGGATGACAAGCCAAGCCATTGGCTCGTCAAGACCGCGATCATCTCGCTCAATCGTCTG
>JBEKUL010000225.1:0-2965 GCA_049515055.1 Steroidobacteraceae bacterium
TTCTCAATCGCGCCGGGGCCGATTTCCTTGAGCTTGGTGATCGCTTTCTGGGTCTCCGCGCCCATCAGATCGTTGGTCGACTTGATCTGCATGATCAGCCGATCGGCGCGCAGGTTGGTAAATAAAGTCATTCCACCGTGTTAATGTTGTTCAGCGGGTTGCAAACGCGGCCCCTCGCTTAAAATGCCGATGGCCTGGACGTTCCCTGCAAGCCTGGATTATGCCATGTTTGCTGCGCTTCACGGCCGTTCTTACCCCCAGCAGGTGATCAAGTAGATGTCGATTTCCGAGTCCAGCGTACGCGCGGCCCTTGAAAGTTTCGTTGAACCCTATATGCAGCAGACCCTCGCGCAGGCCGGCGCGCTGCGCGCCGTGGAGTTCTCCGGCGACGCGGTGCGGGCGCGCATCGAGCTCGGCTTTCCAACACTCGGGTACAGCCACGCCCTGCAAGCCGCGCTGCAGAGCCACCTGCACGCCTCGGGTCAGCCGGTAGCGCTGACTCTGGAGCTCAGCAGCGCCATAGTGTCCCACGCAGTGCAGCGCAATCTCCAGCCGCTTGCCGGCGTCAAGAATATCGTTGCAGTGGCAAGCGGCAAGGGCGGAGTTGGCAAATCCACAGTTGCAGTGAATCTGGCGCTGGCCTGGACAGCCGCCGGCGCCCAGGTCGGCATACTCGATGCCGACATCTATGGCCCGAGTCAGCCGCTGATGCTCGGGCTCACGGGCGAGCATCCGAGCTCGCCCGATGGCAAGCACATCCAGCCCTTGCACGCGCATGGGCTTACCGCGATGTCGATTGGATTTCTGGTCGATCCGCTCCAGGCCGTGGTGTGGCGCGGTCCCATGGTCACGCAGGCGCTCACGCAATTGCTCGGCGACACCGAATGGGGGCAGCTCGACTACCTCGTGGTCGACATGCCGCCCGGCACCGGGGACATCCAGCTCACGCTGGCACAGCGCGTGCCGGTTTCCGGGGCCATTATCGTCACCACGCCGCAGGACATCGCGCTGGCCGATGCGCGCAAGGGCCTCGCGATGTTCGAGAAGGTCTCGGTGCCGGTGCTCGGCATCATCGAGAACATGAGCGTGCATGTGTGCAGCAACTGCGGCCACGCCGAGCATATTTTCGGGGCCGGCGGCGGTGCGCGTCTGGCGGCCGAGCACCATGTGACGTTGCTCGGGGAGCTGCCACTGGATGCGCGCATCCGCGAACAGGCCGATGGCGGCCGTCCTAGCGTCGTGGCTGAACCGGACGGTGCGCCTGCACAGGCCTACATCGAGGCCGCCCGAAAGGCCGCGGCCGTGCTGGCACGCCGTGCGCGCGACCGCAGCACGCTATTTCCCAAGATCGTCGTTGAAGATAGCTAGCGCGGCCGTTATTGGAGCCCAAGGATGAGCATCAAATCGGATAACTGGATCCGGCGCATGGTCGAGCAGCACAGGCTGATCGAGCCGTTCGAGCCCGGGCAGGTGCGGCACAACGGCACGGAGCGCATCATTTCCTACGGCACCTCGAGCTACGGCTACGACGTGCGCTGTGCGCCGGAATTCAAGATCTTCACCAACATCAACTCGACCATCGTCGATCCGAAACATTTCGACGAGAAGAGCTTCGTCGACCTGGCCGCCGAGGTCTGCATTATTCCGCCCAATTCATTCGCCCTGGCGCGCACGGTGGAATATTTTCGCATACCGCGCAATGTGCTCACGGTGTGCCTGGGCAAGTCCACATATGCGCGTTGCGGCATCATTTGCAACGTCACGCCGCTGGAGCCGGAGTGGGAGGGGCACGTGACGCTGGAGTTCTCCAACACCACGCCGTTGCCGGCGAAGATCTACGCCAACGAAGGCGTCGCGCAGATGCTGTTCCTGGAATCCGATGAGGTCTGCGCGACCTCATACGCGGATCGGGGCGGAAAATATCAGGGTCAGCGCGGCGTCACGTTGCCCAAGGCCTGAATCCTAGGGAGTATCGAGGTTCTCGATCTCCATGGTCCATTCAACGCTGTCGACGCGCTTCTGCTGCACGCGCACGGGCACAAAGCCCTTCGAGGGCGCGCACCAGAAGCGCGTGACGCGCGGTGAGTCCTCGTGCTGGCTCGCGAAGACGATGGTTTGAGTCGGCCCGAGCCGGGTGGTGATGGTCTCATCGTTTTCACGGCTATAGCTGTAGCGGCGCACCGTATTCTTGTCGATCAGCAGCAGGTCACCCGGCGCGCGGCCCTGGCGCAGCGCGAGCAGCAGCGCTATCTGGATCGACAGGTCGTCCTGCACGCCACGCTCGAGCGGCAGATCCACCGGCACGCTCTCGTACACGCCCGTGACACGCATGGCATCCCAATCGAATTTGAGATCAGCGCCGCGCTCGTTGGCCGATGTGCCATCGGTAGCCTGATAGCTCAACGGTCGCACGCCCTCGGGGCTCACGCGCAACACGCTGCGCATGACTGGGCGCAGCGGATAGAGCATTCCCAGGCCGCGCGGCTCGCTGCTGGAGCTGTAGACCCAGATGTCGCCGGCACGATGTTCGAGCTTGACGCGCGAGACCGCGACGGCCGCGCCGTGCCAGAGCCAGGCGTACGAGGCCTCGAACGGCTCGAGCAGGTCCGCACTAGCAGCTGCGCCAGGACGCAGCGCGATAGCGGCGCACAGCAGGGCTGCGGCCAGGCGCGCGAGGCCCCTCGCGCGCGCCTCAGACATGCGCCGCCGCGCCGCCTGCATCATCGAGTGGCCCGCCGCTGGCCGCGGCTTGAGGCTCGGCGTGCAGCGTGATCGGTAAGGCCAGCGCTTGCCCGTCCAACAGGATCGTGGCGCCTTGCAGCCTGAGCCGACCGCTCGCGATCAGACCAATCACCAGCGGATAGATCCTGTGCTCCTGCCGCTGCACCCGCTCGGCGAGGCTGAGCTCGTTGTCGCCGGGCCGCACCGGCACGCGTGCCTGACAAATGACGGGCCCGCCATCGAG
>JBEKUL010000226.1:0-2915 GCA_049515055.1 Steroidobacteraceae bacterium
CGGTGCGCGCAAACGCCAATCCCAGCGTCGCATCCATGCCACAGTAGCGCATCACAAAGCCCAGCGCCATCATGGCAGCGATGGTCATCACGGTAAATCGCACGCTGTAAACCGCCTGGGCAAAGGCCGCGGCCAGCGAGAATGGCCCCAGCCCCATCAGCAATCCGGCCAATAGCGCCGCCGCCAGAATCCCGGTCCCCGTCGCCGCCAGCCAGTTCAGATTGAAGACCGCGGCCTCGGGTGTCGGCGCTGCCGCCACGGGCGGAACGCGCTGGATCATGTTATGCAAACCCGCGACCGGGATACTGATTGAGGTTCTCGCCTCCATCCAATGGGAGAACCTGGGAATACCCCACGCAAACACCAGCACACTCAGCGTGAGCCAGGGCAGCCACGCTTTGAACGTTAATTCGGCGCTTTGTTCGGCTCGCTTGCGGACTCGGGATGTGATGTCCTCGCATCGAGCGTTGAGCACCCGCTTCGGCTTCCACAAGCGGAAAAACACCATCAGCGCCGCCATCGTCGCCGCGGCCGCCGCAATGTCCACCAGCCCAGGGCCGGTGTACGCGGCCATCGCCCATTGCGTCAGCGCAAAAGTGCCGCCGCCCACGATGATCGCCGGCCAAACTTCAACCATGCCGCGAAAGCCGGCATAGATCCACACCAGCCAGAACGGAACCAGCAGGCAAAACGGAAAAAGGATAACGGCGATCACCTTCGAGAGCACCAGCACATCCTGGCCCGTGACGCCGTGCAACGCGACAATCGGGATTCCCAGCGACCCAAAGGCCACGGGCGCGGTGTTGGCAATCAACGAGAGGCCCGCGGCCTGGATGGGCCGAAAGCCGAGACTGATCAGGATCGCCCCGCAAACCGCGACCGGCGCGCCAAATCCCCCGGCGCCTTCGATGAATGCGCCCAGCGCGAAAGCAATCAAGAGCAACTGCAACCGGCCATCGTCCGTAATGTTGGTCAAGCTCTGCTGAAGCGCGAGGAACCGGCCGGTCTTCACCGTGAGTTGATAAAGAAAAATGACCGGCAGAATGATCCAGCAGATCGGAAACAGCCCATAGCCCGCGCCATACGCAGTCGTCGTAAGAGCCAGCCGCAGGGGCATACGATAGACCGCTACCGCTACCGCAAGCGTAGTCAACAGCCCAATTGCCGCCGCAACATGCGCCTTCAGGCGAAGGATCGCCATGGCGCCCAGCAACACAATCACCGGCAGCGCCGCCACAATCGTAGACAACCACCAGTGACCTGTCGGATCGTATGTCTGCGCCCACTTCCCTGTCGCCGAATTGGTCTTGAACAGATAAATCACGCCCACAACAAGCGCAAGAATTCCAAGCTCGATGTAGACTATCGGAGCACGGCTGCCGCGTTTGTTGACCCCGGACTTCGCCGCGGGCCCACCTGAAGAACGATTCGATCCCATTCGCCCTCGCCAGACCTCACTGGGATAGATTGCACGGCCATTTCCAATTGGATCGAAGCGAAGCACAGAGTCTTCGTCAAGCGATCTGTCGATGATGGCTGCACAATAGCATAACCCCGCTGCTCTATACTTACGCCAAGCCTATGCGCACCCGAGTCTACATCTTCACGCTGCTGCTCGCTGTCCCAGCCATTCTCCGCGCCCAAATTCCAGCCACGCCGACACCCAAAATGACCCCAAAGACCGTTACCGCCGCCCAGGTCCAGAAGTCCGCCATCGTCATCGACACCCACGCCGACACCCCGCAGCGCTTCGTGGATGAGCACTACGATCTTAGCGACCCGTTGAACGGGGGCAACCTCAACCTGGACTCCATCCACAAGGGGAACCTTGGCGCCGAGTTCTTTTCCATCTGGGTTGAGCCCACTCTTTACAAGGGCCAATACGCCCGCCGGACGCTGGAGTTGATCGATTCCGTCAAGCAGCAGGTCGCCAGGCATTCCGATGAAATCATATTCGTCACAACTCCAGCCGGCATTGAGTATGCGCACCGCGAGCACAAATTCGCAGCGCTCATGGGCATTGAAGGCGGCCACTCGATTGAAAACTCGCTCGCGTTGCTTCGCCAGTATTACGCGCTCGGCGTCCGCTACATGACGCTTACCTGGTCTAACTCGCTCGACTGGGCAGACAGTTCGGGAGACATTACCGACACCTCCATCCCGCACACCAAGGAAGGTCTCACCGAATTCGGCAAAGACGTCGTCTACGAGATGAACCGCCTGGGTATGATGGTGGATATTTCGCATGTTGCGGACCGCACTTTTTACCGCACGCTGGTCATCACGCGCGCCCCCGTTATTGCGTCCCACTCATCGGCGAGGGCGCTCTGCGATGCTCCCCGCAACATGACCGACGACATGCTCCGCGCCGTGGCCAACTCCGGCGGTCCCAACTCCAAAGGCGGCGTCGTCGACGTCAACTTCTACTCCGCCTTCGTCTCCCAGGCCTACCGTGACGCCGACAAAGCCCAGCAACCTGAAGTCGACAAAGCCGTCGCCGACCTCAAAGCCAGGTACAAAGCCGAAGGCAAGGAAGCCCCTCAAGCCGAAATCGATAAGCTCAAGCGCTCCTTTGCCGACCGCATTCCCCGCCCGCCGCTCTCCATGGTCATCGACCACATCGACCACATCGTCAAAGTAGCGGGCATCGACCACGTCGGCCTGGGTTCTGACTTCGACGGCGTCGACGGCCAGCTGCCCGAAGGCCTCAACTCCCCCGCCGACCTGCCCAAAATCACCGAAGCACTAATGGACCGCGGCTACTCCGCAGACGACTGCCGCAAGATCCTCGGCGGCAATCTCCTCCGCGTCTTCCGCGAAGTAGAAGCCGTATCAAAGGAACTGCAAGCCGAGAACCGCCCCAGAATCACCGACAAGCAGCCCTTCGACAAACCGCAAAAATAGCCGCACATTGT
>JBEKUL010000227.1:0-2875 GCA_049515055.1 Steroidobacteraceae bacterium
CGTATGCGTGCCGGACCAGCGTTATAGGCGGCCAACCCGAACAGAACCTTGTTGAGCTGGTCGATGCGCGCATCCTGATAATAGTTGTCCACCAGGAATCGATCGTATTTGATTCCAGCATGTATATTGGCCTCGAGCTCGTTGATGTCGCCGACGCCCATTTCGCGGCCGGTCCCCGGAGTCAGCTGCATGACGCCGATTGCGCCGGCGTCGCTGCGCCGGGTCTGATCGAGTTGCGACTCCTGGTATCCCTGCGCCGCCATCAGCAGCCAATCGACATCGTACTGACTGCCAAACTTCCGAAACAGCTCGACCATGCTGTAGAAGCGAGCTAGGTCTGATTGGGAGAGCGCGCTGCGCGCCCATTGCGTCTGCTGCAGGTACTTTTGCAGCTCAACGTTTCCGAACAGAGTACCGACGCGATGCGTGCGGGTGAATGCGTCGAGCTCGGCTTTGAGCTTTGGACAGCCCTTGCGCACCGCAAAGGCAATGTCGCCGTTGGAGCGCACCGCCAGGTGTTCGTACGGCACCAGATTCGGATAGATCTGCTTCCAGAAGCGCGCCAGATAGCTGTCGGCCACCACGATCTTGACCAGACCGGCGTTGACCATCTCCAGCAAATCCTCGGTCTCGAAGTGGCTGTCGGCCTCGCGCAGCCGCACCGGCGCAAGCCCACGCGCCCGCAGGCGCTCATTGAGCGCCAGCAGGCTGTCGTAGTAGCTCATCGAGCGCTCCACGTAGATCTCACGGCCGGACAGATCCTCCAGCGAATGCAGCGGTGGCACGCCGGTGGCCGTGACGATGATCTCGCTGACACCATTAGCGACCGGTTCGGCAAAGTCGACGAGCCGGGAGCGCTCCGGAGTGATGGTTAGATTGGCGGCAGCGATGTCGCCCTTGCCGGCCATCAGCAGCGGAATGAGCTGATCACGGGCGACCGGGATGAATACGGCGTGGACCCGCAGGTCCCCGCGTCCGAGGTGCTGGTTGAGTGTGTCCTCAAATGCGCGCATGAACTCGTAGCTCATGCCGCGCTGTGTACCGCCCAGATCAACGAAGTAGAGCGTCTTGCTATACGGCACAAGAACTCGCACCGCTCTGTGCCTGATCATCTCATCCAGATCGCCGCGCCAGACGCTCGACTGCAGATCTATGGTTAGAGGTTCGTCGGCGGCCGACGCCGCTGCCCAGGCGCTCGGGCTCAAGAGCACGAGTGCGCAGCACCAGGAAGACCAGAAGGTTAGGACCCTGCGTGGCGGCATTGGCTGTGAGACTAGCACTCACCGGTCCGGCGGTCATGGACCGACTCGGATGCCCTCCGCATCGAAAAGATGCAGCCTGTGCGCAGGTAAATCCATCGGCACGCTGGCGCCGATCGTCAGCGGCAACCGCGCGAGACTGAATGCCTTGAATGCTGTCCCAGCCAACGTGAGGTGTGCGATGGTGCCGAGCCCAGTGGGTTCCAGGAGGTTGACGACACCTTGAACCGGGCCCGCGCCTAGCACGACGTGCTCCGGCCGCATGCCGGCCGTCAGTACTGCGCCTTCAGCCACAGGTGGATCGTGATCCAAAGAAAGCGCAAAGCCGGCATGCGCGAGTGTCGGCCGGCCTGCGCGACGACTGAAGAGCGCGGGGAACATGTTCATCGCGGGCGAACCGATAAAACCAGCGACGAACAGGTTGGCTGGTCGATCGTAGAGTTCGAGCGGGCTGCCGACCTGCTGCACGTAGCCGCCGTTCATCGCCACGATACGATCCGCCAGAGTCATCGCTTCGATTTGATCGTGCGTGACGTAGATCGAGGTGGCGCCGAGCTCGAGATGCAGTTTCTTGATCTCGGCGCGCATGTGTTCGCGCAGGCGCGCGTCGAGATTGGACAGCGGCTCGTCGAAGAGAAACGCCTTGGGCCGACGCACGATCGCCCGGCCCATGGCGACACGCTGTCGCTGACCGCCCGACAGTGCGCTGGGTTTGCGCTCGAGCAGTGAGCCGAGTCCGAGTTTCGCGGCCGCCGCATTAATCGCCGTCTCAATGCCTTGCCTCGAGGTACGTCGCAGCCGCAGGCTGTAGGCCATGTTGTCCGCCACCGACATGTGCGGATAGAGCGCATAGGATTGAAATACCATGGCGATATCGCGCGCCTTGGGCGGCAGGTCATTGACCAGCTTGCCGCCGATCCTGATCTCCCCGGCGCTGACTTCCTCGAGCCCAGCGATCATGCGCAGCAGCGTCGACTTGCCGCAACCCGAGGGTCCCACCAGCACCACGAATTCCCGGGCAGCCACCGCGAGAGTGACGTCATGCAAAACCGCGGTGGTACCGTAGCGCTTGCTCACGCCGGTAATATCGATCGCGCTCACGGCATAGCTCTTATCAGCCCTTCACGGCGCCGGCGGTCAGGCCACGCACCAGGTATCGCTGTATCAGTAGGAAAAACAGACATGCCGGTATCAGCGCGAGCACGCCGGCGGCCATCATTTGCCCGAAATCGACTGAGAACTTCGACACGAAGGACAGCAGCCCGACCGGGAAGGTGCTGGCCCTGGACGAGGAATTCAGCATCAGCGCAAACAGCAGCTCGCTCCAGGCGGCGGAGAACACAAAACCGCCGGTGGCGGCGATACCGGGTAGAGTCAGGGGCAAAATGATGCGGCGGAAGGCGCCGAAACGCGTGGCGCCGTCGATCATCGCGGCCTCTTCAAGCTCCTTCGGAATGGCATCGAAGAAGGACTGCATCAGGAAGGTTGCAAAAGGCGAATTGAAAGCGCTATAGACGATCACCAGTCCAGTCAAGCTGTTGGTTAGTCCCAGTGGCGCCAGCAGCCGGAACATCGGCGCCACCAGCATGACCAGGGGAAACATCTGCGTAATCAGC
>JBEKUL010000228.1:0-2872 GCA_049515055.1 Steroidobacteraceae bacterium
TATCTCGACCGAGGACAATTGCAGGTGGAGACTTTCGGCCGCGGTATCGCCTGGCTGGATACCGGCACGCACGCGTCGCTGTTGCAGGCGGCGATGTTCATCGAGGCGATCGAGAACCGGCAGGGCTGGAAGGTTTGCTGCCCGGAGGAGATTGCCTTTCGCTCAGGCTTCATCGATGCCGCGCAGCTCGAGAAACTCGCGCAACCGCTGGGCAAGACCGATTACGGTGCCTATTTGATTGGTCTGTTGCGAGAGGGTCTGTAATGGAGTTCATACCGACCCGTATTCCAGAGGTCATTTTGATCAAGCCGCGCGTGTTCGGCGATGCGCGCGGCTTTTTCTTTGAGACCTGGCAGGAGCGCACATTCGCCGCAGCGGGTATCGCCGGGCATTTCGTGCAGGACAATCATAGTCATTCGACCCGCCATACCTTGCGCGGGCTGCATTTTCAGATTCGCCAGCCGCAGGGCAAGCTCGTACGTGTCAGCCGCGGCGAGGTGTTCGATGTGGTCGTGGATATCCGGCGCAGCTCCCCGCATTTCGGCCAATGGGTTGGCGTATTGCTCAGCGATGCCAATCACCACATGCTCTGGGTGCCCCCGGGCTTTGCGCATGGCTATCTCGCGCTCAGCGATGAGATCGATTTTCTCTATAAATGCACCGATTTCTATGCACCTGAGCACGAGCGTGCGCTGCGCTGGGACGATCCGGAGATCGGCGTGCAATGGCCGCTGCTGGCAGGCGCGAGGCCGGTCCTGTCCGCCAAGGACGCAGTCGCGCCGCTATTCAAGGACGCGGAAACCTACCCGTGAAGGTATTGATCACTGGCGCCTCCGGCCAGGTGGGCAGGGCATTGCTGGAGAGCGCGCCGGAGGAGATGGAGCTGCGTGCCTTTACGCGCCAGGAACTGGGTATCAGCGACGAGGGCTGCGTGCGCGAGGCCGTGGCTGCCTGGCAACCGGCGCTGATCGTCAATGCCGCGGCCTACACGGCGGTAGACAAGGCGGAATCCGAGCCCGAGCTCGCCGCCGCGATTAATGCACACGGACCGCGCCATCTGGCGCAGGCGGCGCGCTCGATTCTGGGCTGCCGGCTGCTGCATATCTCCACCGATTACGTATTCGATGGGCGAGCCACCGAGGCGTACCGACCGGGCGATCCCACCAACCCACTCAGCGTCTACGGGCGCACCAAGCTATCGGGCGAGAGGGCCGTACTCGAAGTGTTGCGCGAGCGCGCCGTGGTTTTGCGCACAGCCTGGGTGTACGCGGCCCAGGGCAAAAACTTCCTGCTGACGATGCTGCGTCTGATGAGCGAGCGCGGTGCGGTGCGTGTGGTCGCGGATCAATACGGTGCGCCTACCGCTGCCGCCTCGATCGCACGCGCGCTCTGGGTGATCGCGCGGCGGCCGGACGTTCACGGCGTTCTGCATTGGACTGACGCCGGCAGGGCGAGCTGGTACGAGTTTGCGCAAGCGATCGCCGAGGAGGGTCGCGCCGTGGGGCTCTTGCCCAATCCGGTGCAGGTCACACCCATTACGAGCGCGGAGTATCCGACTGCGGCGCCTCGGCCGGCATACAGTGTGCTGGATAGCGCGGCGTCAATCGCCCAGTTGGGACTCACGCCCGCGCCCTGGCGCGTGAATCTGCGCTCAACACTGAACCGACTGGCCCACAGCGCGCGCTCGTGATCCGCGCACGGCCGAAGCGGCTGTAGCAGCCCTATACTGTGCGCCCGATTCGGACTGCGAATACGGCATAGCTAAGCTCAAGCATGGCAAGACTGCTCGTCACTGGTGGCGCCGGTTTCATCGGCGCGAATTTTGTTCATTACTGGCTGGCCCAGCATCCCGGGGATCGTCTCGTGGTGCTCGATGCCCTGACCTATGCCGGCAACCTGGCCAATCTGGAGGCGGCCCGGCAGCGCACTGAATTTCGCTTTGTGAAGGGGGATATTCGCGATACACCACTGGTCGAGCAATTACTGCGCGAGGAAGGGCTCGACACGATCGTGCATTTCGCGGCCGAGTCGCACGTGGATCGCTCGATCGAAGGGCCCGATGCGTTCATCGAGACCAACGTGATCGGCACGCATTCGATGCTCAAGGCCGCACGCCGGGTCTGGCTCGAAGACAAGCTCGTGCCGACGCATCGCTTTCATCATGTGTCTACCGACGAGGTCTATGGCTCGCTGGGTCGCAAGGACGCAGCATTTACGGAGTTGACGCCCTATGCGCCCAATTCGCCGTACTCGGCCAGCAAAGCCGCCTCGGATCACCTCGTGCGCGCGTATCACCATACCTACGGCTTGCAGACCACGATCAGCAATTGTTCCAATAATTACGGACCGCATCAGTTTCCCGAGAAGCTCATCCCGTTAATGATCGCGCAACTGCTCGCGGGCAAGTCGCTGCCCGTCTATGGCGATGGCCGCAACGTTCGCGACTGGCTGCATGTGGATGATCATTGCCGGGGTATCGAGGCGGTGCTGCAGCGTGGCCGCACCGGCGAGGTCTACAACATCGGCGGGGGCTCGGAATGCGAGAACATCCAGCTGGTACACATGCTCTGCAGTATCGTCGATGCGCACCTGCGCTCGACGCAGGCTCTGTGCGATCAGTTCCCCGATTCGGCGGCCGCGCATGCCGAGAGCAGTGAGCGGCTCGTGCGCTACGTCAAGGATCGGCCCGGCCACGATCGGCGTTACGCGATCGACAGCGCGAAGATCGAGCGCGAGCTGGGCTATCGGCCGCAGATCGATCTGGAGGCCGGACTGCGCGCGACGGTGCAGTGGTATCTGGAGCGCGCCGATACATTGCGTACCGGCTGGCAGCGAGCTTTGACCTGATATGAGGCTCAGGGCGCTAAATTGC
>JBEKUL010000229.1:0-2836 GCA_049515055.1 Steroidobacteraceae bacterium
CTTTGCCGGCTCCGAGCGCTACGTGGCGGAGCTGGCCAGCTTTCAGGCCAACGAGCATGAGGTAGCATTGCTCGTGCGCAGCGATCATCGGAGTCGATTTGGCTCATCCATCGTGGATGCGCTCTCATCGCGCGTGCAACTCACCACGCTGCCGCGCTGGTTCGGAACGCAGCGCGCGCTCGAGCGTCACATCGGGGCCTTCCGACCCGATGTCATTCACACGCACCTGCGCCGCTCGGCGCGGCTCGTGGCGCGCGCCCACGCGAGCGCACCCGCGGTCGCGACACTGCACATCAACGCCAATGGCCCGCATTTCTTTGAGCTCGACGGGCTCATCTGCATCGCCGATTGGCAGATGCGTGAAATCCCCTCGAGCTACCGCGGAGGTGTGTTCAAGCTCGATCAGCCCTACACGGCGCATCGCCGACTGCCGGCGGACGAGATCGCCGCACTGCGCGCCGCCCTGGGCGTCACGCCGAGGCAGCTTCTGGTTGGCGCAGTGGCGCGGCTCGCCCACAGCAAGGGGCTCGACACGCTGATCGAGGCGTTTCGACTCGCCGATCTGCCCGATGCGCAGCTCGTGATCTTCGGTGAAGGCCGCGAGCGCGCGCGGCTCGAGCGCCTGCTCGGGCCCAATATGCAGTTGCCCGGATTTCGCCGGAATATCAAGGACTACTATCAGGCCTTCGATTTGTTCGTCTGTCCGTCACGGCGCGAGCCCTTGTCGCTCGTGCTGCTGGAGGCCTTTGACGCCGGGCTGCCGGTGATCGCCTCGACTGCCTTGGGGCCGCGCGAGCTGATCGAGCAGTACGGTGGGGAGCTGTTTGCGATTGATGATGTGGCGGCGCTGGCGGAAATTCTTCGCCGCCACGGCGCCGCGCCGCGCCAGCGCTTCAGACCGGATCTGAGCGCGCACTACATCGAGAACGTAAGTCCGGCGATCGTGGGCGTCTACGGCACGCTGATCGCCGAGCGTGCGCGGCGGGTCGGTGAATCCGCTAGTCGCGCCGCCGATGCCTGAGGCTTGCGTGGCGGGGGCATTGGAAGATGGGAGGGAGCAAGGAGTGTCCGGCCTGAAGGTCAGGCTGATCGGCAAGGCCAATGGCGTGGGCCTGTCGCGCGACTTCGACTTGTTGTCCGCGGCGCTGGCTGCCGCCGGTTGCGAGGTCATGCGCCGGCCCTGCGAGCGTGCTGACCGCAAACGGCGGCGGGGGGTCTTGACAAGGCTCGGCGCGCGCTTGCGGCGCTTGCCGCTCGCGGCGCGCCGACGCAATGCAGCTGCGCCCTTTGACCTCAATATCATGCTCGAGCACGTGTGGCCGCAGTTTTTGCACGAGGCCCGCGGCAATGTCGTGGTGCCCAACCCGGAATGGTTCGATCGGCGCGATGTCGCATTTCTGCCCTACATCGATCGCATCTGGGCCAAGACGAGCTATGCGCAGGCATTGTTCGTCGCGCGCGGCTGTTCGAGCTCATGGATCGGATTCGATAGCGAAGAGCGCTATTGGCCGCAGATTGCACGCGAACGCCGCTTCTTCCATCTTGCCGGTCGCAGCCCGCTCAAGGGCACAGAGCGCCTGCTGGCGCTCTGGCATCGGCACGCCGAATGGCCGCCACTGACTGTGGTGCAGGACATCACCGCGCAGACGGGCGCAGGAGCACTGCCGGCCAACATCCTCCTGTATAACGGCTACCTCAGCGATGAGGCACTGCGCTCGCTGCAGAACTCGCACCGCTTTCACCTGTGTACTTCCGAGGCCGAGGGCTGGGGTCACTACATCGTCGAGGCCATGAGCACCCGCGCGGTGACGCTGACTTGCGATGCACCGCCGATGAATGAGCTCATCGATGCGCAGCGCGGGCTGCTGGTCGAAGCCCTCAACGCTGGCCGGCACAATCTCGCCTGCCTCTATCGCTTTGACGATCGAGCCCTGGAGCGCGTCGTCGAGTGCGCCCTCGCGCTCTCGCCGAGCGAAGTGGAGGCCATGGGGGATGCAGCGCGCAGCTGGTTTGTGTCGAACAAGCGGGGCTTTGCCGGCCGCATCGCGCGTGCGCTCGCCGAGCTCGGAGCGCTCGCGCGTGCGCAGCAGGCGCATCGATGAGCGACGGCGTGCGCCTGCCCTTGAGCCTGCTGGTATTGACCTGCAATGAGCAGGCCAACATCGCGCGCTGTCTGCAGAGCGTGCCATTTGCCGATGAGAAACTGGTCATCGACTGCGGCAGCAGCGATGCCACGCTCGAGCTCGCGCAGGCGCACGGCGCGCGCATCGTGAGGCAGAGCTGGCTCGGTTTCGGAGCGCAGCGCCGTTTCGCCACCGCACAGGCGCGCCATCCGTGGATCCTGTTTCTGGATGCCGATGAGTGGCTGTCTGCCGAGCTGCAACGCGAGCTCGAGCGGCGGCTGCCGGCACTGCTCGAGTCGTCCTGTGCGGGTGCGTTCCTGCGGCGCACGGCCTGGTTCATGGGCGCGCCCATGCGCTGGTATCGTCCCCTGGCGCGCGAGCGCATCGAGCGCATCTATCACCGTGAGCGAGCGCAGTGGAGTGATGCTATCGTGCATGAAGCGCTGCGTTTTCAGGGACCTGCCGTGACGATGCGCGAGCCGCTGTGGCATGCCTATACCCCGACACTGGTGCAGCGCGTGCTGAAGGATATTTATTACGCGGAGCTGCGCGCACGGGAGTGGACGGCGCACCGGCGCAAGCACCGGCTCTGGAGCACACCGTTGCTATTTCTGGGCACGTTTTTCAAGGATTACATCCTGCGGCTGGCCTGTCTGGACGGCGCACGCGGGTTGGCTGCGGCGCAGCTCGCGGCGAGTTACGCGGTTTACAAG
>JBEKUL010000230.1:0-2727 GCA_049515055.1 Steroidobacteraceae bacterium
GAACGCGTCTCAAAAACGACCGGTATCCGGGCGGAAGTGTGAGAGTAGTCACAAAGCCGTCCAGACCCGGTGTCATCGTCAGCAGGCTCGCGGCTGCGATGTAAGTTGCCAGAGATACAAAGACGGTATTCATCATCAGTGACATTATGAGGATTGTGGAACTACCTGTATTCTGAAGCCAGCCCGCGTAGCCGCACATATCGTCACTTATAGAGATGTCTCCAGAGTTTGGATCTCTGCTTCATGGCACCTGACGCACCACCCTACCCGCGCGACCTGGTGGGGTACGGTCGGCGTCCGCCGCATCCGCGCTGGCCGAACGAGGCCCGGATAGCCGTGCAGTTCGTACTGAACTACGAGGAAGGCGCCGAGAGCTGCGTACTCGATGGCGATGCTGCGTCCGAAGTATTTCTGTCCGAGATCGTCAATGCCCAGGCGTTCCCGATGCGCCACATGAGCATGGAATCGCTCTATGAGTACGGCTCGCGCGCAGGGTTGTGGCGCGTGTTGCGTGCTTTCGAACGCCGAGGGCTCCCCCTCACGGTGTTTGCGGTTGCCCAGGCGCTGCGCCGCAATGCCGAGGCCGCTGCGGCATGTCGCGAGCTCGGCCATGAGATTGCCTGTCACGGTTTGCGTTGGTTGAGTTATCAACAGGTCGACATCGCCACTGAACGCAGGCACATGGCCGAGGCGACCGCGATGTTGCGCGAGATATGCGGGCAGGCCCCGCTAGGCTGGTACACCGGACGCGACAGCCCGAACACCCGCCGCCTGCTGGTGGAACAGGGCGGCTATCTGTATGACGCCGATTCCTATGCGGATGATCTGCCGTACTGGACTGAGGTCAAGCTCAGCGATACCGGAGGCAGCGTGCCCCATTTGGTGGTTCCCTATACGCTCGATACCAACGACATGCGCTTTGCGACCGCGCAGGGATTCAACAGCGGCAGTCAGTTTTTCGACTACCTCAAGGCGGCGTTCGACACTCTGTATCGCGAGGGGGATGCGCAAGGCCTGAACGCTCCAAAGATGCTGTCCGTTGGCTTGCATTGCCGTCTTGTAGGTCGACCCGGGCGTACCGCGGCACTCGAGCACTTCCTCGACTATCTGCTGGAGCATCGGCAGGTGTGGATCTGTCGCCGACTTGACATCGCGCGTCATTGGATAGCGACACACCCGCATGCGCTTGCTGCCGGCCGAGGCGCGTGATCTGATCCGCACCATGGCTGACCAGGGCGAACCCTCGACGTGGACCCGACGCTTGATCAATGTCGCTGATCCACGTCTGGGAGCCGTAGCGCTGAGCGCGTCCGATGAGTTCTTCGCGCCCAAGGAGCGCATGTTGCAGCCGAGCGAACCGCAATGGCGTGCCGGCGTCTACGATGAGAACGGCAAGTGGATGGATGGCTGGGAATCACGCCGCAGACGCGACGCCGGTCATGATTTTTGCCTGCTTCAGCTTGCGGCACCGACTCGACTGAGCGTCCTGGAAATCGATACACGGCATTTCACGGGCAACTACCCTCCCTTTGCCTCGGTCCAGGCCTGCCGAATCGAGGGTGTGCCCAATGAGGCAACGACTTGGAGCGAGCTCCTGCCGCGCTCGGCGTTGAGCGGGAACCAGCAGCAGTTCTTTCCATTGAAGTCCGAGAGCATATGGACTCACCTGAAGCTCAATATATTTCCCGATGGAGGCGTTGCTCGTTTCAGAGCCTACGGCAGCGTGCAATTCGACTGGAATCGCGTGGCACAGACGAAGCGGATCGATCTGGCCGCGGCTCTGCACGGCGGCGTTGCTATCGCCTGCAATGACGAACACTATGGATCGATGGGCAACCTGTTGCTGCCCGGACAAGGTGCGACCATGGCGGACGGCTGGGAGACCCGACGGCGCCGCGAGCCCGGCCACGATTGGGTCATTCTGCGCCTCGGTCATCATGGGCGGGTTCGACAGATCGAAATCGACACCACGCATTACAAGGGGAACTTTCCTCACCAGGTATCCATTCAGGGTGCCCTCGTAGCGCAGGAGGCTGAGGACGCGGATTTGCCCGGCCAGTCTTCGCACTGGCCGCTATTGCTCGAGCCGCAATATCTCAAGGCCGACAGCGTGCATCGCTTCGAGACTGCGCTGCTTGATCCGGGGCCGATCACGCACGCTCGCGTTAACATTCACCCCGATGGGGGATTGAATCGAGTGCGGCTGTTCGGACATCCCGAGCACGAGCGTTGACGGCCATGGAGCAGATCCTTTTGCGCACAGAACCATTGACAGCCGAGGCGTTCGCGCCCTTCGGGGAAGTCATCGAAACCACAGGCCATACGCCACGTTGGGTCAACGAGGGTACCAGCCAACGCTTTGACGATCTGGCGCACGTGGACACATCGGAGGATGACGGACGACCTGCGATCAGTATATTCAAGGCCCTGCCGCGGCCACTGCCGATGCCGATCGAAGTACTCGAGCGCCATCCACTATCCAGCCAGGCCTTCTTCCCGCTCGAGCAGATGCCGTTTCTGGTGGTCGTTGCCGAGGATGGCGGCGCACCGCTCGCCCAACGCGTGCGCGCCTTTCGCACCACCGGTCTGCAGGGCGTGAACTATCGGCGCAATACCTGGCATCACGCACTGATTGCACTCAATCGTACGGTTCACTTTCTGGTCGTGGACCGTGCCGGAACGGGCGATAATTGCGAGCAGCAGAGGATCGATGACGTGCGCGTACTG
>JBEKUL010000231.1:0-2724 GCA_049515055.1 Steroidobacteraceae bacterium
GCGATATGGGGCATCGATTACCCTTCTACAGCGGGCCTCACACTAAGCGACTATGAGCACGAAACTGGTTAAAAACCACGGCCTATGAGAGGGATTCTGCCTCGATAGATCCCCATGGTGCGTATTCCGGTGATGGTGACCGGCGTTTCCGATTTATCGTGACCGGTCTGTCACGCGGTAAAGTGCTCAGTGTTGATGATAACTCAGTCGGTCACGTTGGGCGTTTTGTCGGAACGGGTTTTGGGCTCCTTGGTGGCCCGACGCAGGGACTCACCCTTGAGTGTCAGGCGATGAGCGTGATGGAGTAGCCGGTCCAGGATGGCATCGGCGATCGTGGCGTCACCGATCCATCCGTGCCAGTGCTCGATGGGCAACTGGGCAGTGATGATGGTGGCGTGGCGCTCGGTCCGATCGTCCATGATTTCCAGTAGATCTTCACGGCCGTAGGGCTCCAGCGGCTGCAGCGCCCAGTCGTCGAGGACCAGCACTTCGATTTTGGCGAGAGCCAGTAGACGGCGCTTGTGGGTACCATCGCCGCGGGCGATGCGCAGTTCCTCGAGCAGTCGCGGCAAGCGGGCATAGTGGGCGGTGTGTCCAAGGCGGCAGGCCTTTTGTGCCAGCGCACAGGCGAGCCAGGTTTTGCCGACACCGGTGGGTCCGGCGATAAGGATAGGTTGCCCGCGCTCGATCCACTGGCCATGGCCGAGGCTGGTGATCAGCCGAGCTTCCAAGCCGCGGCTGGCGCGGGTGTCGAGATCCTCAAGACAAGCCTGAGCGTATTTGAAGCGCGCCTTGGCCAGCAGGCGCGTGAGACGTCGGCCGTCACGGTGCGCTGCTTCGCGTTCTACCAGCAGCGCCACGCGATCCTCGAAGGCGAGTGCGCTGCTGGTGGGCAGCGTCACCTGCTCCTCGAAGGCCGTGGCCATACCTTCGAGATTAAGCGCTCGCAGTTGGGTCAGAGTCTGTTGCACGATCATGGGTCATCCCTCCTTCATTGGTAATACTTCGCTCCCCGCACGTGGGCGTGTTCGGGCGCGCTCCAGTCGGCCTTCTCACTTACCGGTAAACTCTCGGTCCGCTGCTTTAAGATCGAGGCGACGGTCTGATAGCGGGCGCTGCCGAGGAGCAGCGCTCGGGCGCAGGCCGCCTCCAGGCGCGCGGCGCCATGTTGTCGCTCCAGGCGCAGCAGTCCCAGACAAGCCCGGTAGCCTTGTTCCGGATGCGGTCGGGAGGCCAGGATGTGACGGATCACTTCGGCGCACGCCGCACCGTGCTGTTCACCCCAGCGGATCAACCGGCCGGGAGACCATTCCAGGTGTGCGCGGTGCGCGGCCGGCAGATGCTCCGGCAAAGTTGTGTGCGCATAGCGCGTGAAGGAGCGCGCGTGGGAGGCCACGCGCGCTCCGCGGTAGAGGATCTCGACGCTGCGGGCCGTGGCACGCACCTCGACCTTCTGATGCACCAGGGCCTGGGGCACGCTGTAGAAGTGATCCTCGATGGCGATGTGGTAATCGATGTTCACGCGCGCCTCGTAGTAGCGTGCGAACTCGTAGCGGCTGACCGGCAGGGTTTTGAGCGCCGGGCGATCGAGCTGCTCGTACGCCGTGAGGCGCGAGCCCGGTAGGCGCTTGAACGCTCGGGTGTTCAGATCCGAGAGCATGTCGCCGATGGCGCCATCAACGTCGGGGAGGGTTGCGAACACGTGGTTACGCAGTCGCGCGAGGATCCAGCGCTGCACGATCTGCACACCCACCTCGACCTTGGCCTTGTCCTGAGGCCGATAAGGACGCGCCGGCAGCACCGCCGTGCCGTAGTGTCGGGCCAGATCCTCGATCGTGGCAGAGGCGCGCGGTTCATATCGGTCCGGATCGGCAATGAGTGCCCGAGCGTTGTCCGGCACGATCAGCGCCGGTACGCCCTGGATATACTCCAGCGCTCGCACCAGTGCCCCGGTCCAGTCGATCAGACGCTGGTGCGCCGTGGCACAGGCAAAGGTGTAATGCGAGGCGCCCAGAGAGGCGACAAAGATCTGCGCCCGATCCCCCTCTCGCCCATAGGGGACGCTCTGACCGGCGTAATCGACAAAGAGCTTCTCCCCGGCGCGGTGCACCTGGCGCATCGAGCGGCGAAGCGTCGCCACGTAGTCTCGATACAGCTCCGTGAACTGCGAGTACCGGTAGGTCAGACCCTCATCATTGGCGCTGGTGTACTCCTGCCACAGCAGCATCAGTGTCACGCTCGGGCGCTTGAGCTCGGCATGCACATGGGCAAAATCAGGGGCAATCCGCCCGCCATAGCGGCTCGGCCGCGGTGCCGGCGTGATACGCGCCAGCACCTCAGAGTCCGACAGTGCCAACAACTCCTCGGGCTCAAGCCCGGCGCGCTCGATGCGCCCCACGTACTTGGCCACGACGCCCTTGGAGATTGACAGCGCCCCGGCAACCTGCTCGTGCGAGAGGCCTGCCTGGTATTTCAGTCGAATCAGTTCTCGGATCTTGCGCATGCTCAGTGCTCGTGTCGGCATCGACCCTCTCCGGTACCAAAACCGGCGAGGGTATCCCCTTGAGCACCTCAGCCACGGACAGCCCGATTTGGCCACCCGCCCGCGTTCCGATCGACCCCTAAATTCCGGTCACGCCAAATCGGAATCGGCGGTCACGCGAATTCGGAATCCCCGGTCACGTCAATTCGGAATCAGCGGTCACGATCGACCGGAATACGCAG
>JBEKUL010000232.1:0-2627 GCA_049515055.1 Steroidobacteraceae bacterium
CAATGACCAATGGAAAAGAGGCGCTCGTCCAATGCTGTCCAGCCCGCCGACGCTCCGTCTTTCGTTCTCCGCCGTCATCATAAATATTTAGCGGCGTAGCGATGATTCGAGTATTTCTGGCCTACGGCCTGTCGGGGTTTGTCGCACTGGGTTACCAGGTGGTGTGGTTCCGGCTTTTCCCCGACTGGTTCGGTTCCACCAGTCTGAGCTTCGCCCTGGTCGTTGGAAATTTTATTGGAGGTCTCGGCGCGGGCTCACTGGCGAGTAGACCGATTACCACATGGATTGCCCGGGTCGCGGGTGTAACGGATGGCTTGCGCCTTTATGGCCTCATCGAGTTGCTGGTCGCGGTGGCGGCGACGCTGACTGTGCTCGCGGGCCACCTGCCCGCGGACCTGTGGGGCAGCTTTCCCTACCACGTCCATGATCGCATCTGGGTACAGGATCTCGGCTATCGCTTAGGCCAAATGACGGTGGCGGTGGCCTGCGTATTTACGCCGTGTTTCCTCATGGGAACGACGCTCCCGCTGCTCTCGCAGGTGTTTCTGGATGCCCCCGGAGGACAGCGGCTACCGGCGGCCCTCTACGGCTGGAACACGTTTGGTGCCTGCCTGGGCGTGCTCGCTTGCCAGTTCGCGCTGCTGCCATCCATTGGTCACAGTGCCACGTTCTGGCTGATGCAGGGCCTGAACCTCGGGATTGCCGGATTCTTTCTCATCACCGGTCGCGGCGCTCTGCCGGTGGCTTCGCTCGCGCTGGATGGTGCCAGTCAGGCAGGCAATCGAACGAGTTCCCCGCCCCCCACCAACCTCTCACTGATTTTGACCTGCGCGGTGCTCAGTGGCCTGCTCGCCGGCGCGCTCGAAGGGGATATGTTCAAGCGCGTCAATCTCGTGGTCAGCAACAGTCCGGGTGCGCTGGGGGCGGCGATCTCGTTCTGGGCGATCCTCGGTATCTTTCTGGCGAGCACGTTCGTCTGGCATGCGACACGCCTGCGAATGATCCACATCAAGCTCGCCTTCGTATCCGCCGCGATCTATTTTTACGCGGCCTGGCGGCTGATGTATCCAAGCGTCATTGACAGGCTGCAATTGCGTTACAGGCCAATTGACGCGTCCGGCATGATCAACAACTTCCCTGATAGCGTCGCGGAGCTATTCGTTTTTGTTGGGGGTTGTGTATTAGTGCCTTACCTGCTGATCTCCCTGCTGCTGCCCTATGTATGCAATCAGGCGCAAATGCGCCGGATGCATCTGGGTTTTACTTACGGGCTCAATACGCTCGCATTCTGCACTGGTCTGATTGTATTCACGCTGTTGGCCCCGCGGGTCAATATCTTCTACTCCCTGAAATTGATGTGGGTATTGATGAGCTGCGGTGTTGCGCTACTGCTCGTGATTTCCGAGAAAGGCAGCGTCAGGTGGTGGCAACCCGCAATCGCGGCGGCCGCGTTCTTCGTGGGATTGCTTGTCACGCCTGCCAAGTTCGACGCGAGCTACCTCATGCCGCATAGTATTCAGACGCGCTACCCGATTTCTGATCTGAAGAGCAACGGGACCGACACCACCTATGTCGTCACCGTGCCAAATGGGGAATTCCTGTTCTTCGGCAATACCTCCATGTCGGGTACGGTTCTTCCTTCACAGATCTACATGCGGCTGATGGCGCATATGCCGCTATTGCTGCAGGAAAATCCCGTCAGCGCGCTCGTAATCTGTTTCGGCGTCGGGAACACTGCCTCGGCGATCGCCACCTACGACAGTATTCACCGTCTCGATGTCGTGGACTTGAACCGTAACGTGTTCGAGACAGCGGCGGAATTCGCGGGCACCAATTTCCAAGTCTACAAGGACCCGCGGGTAAGACTTATCAATGACGATGGCCGCAGTTTCCTGCGACTGTCGCGCGATTCATACGATCTCATAACCAGCGAGCCGCCGCCGCCGATGCAGGCAGGCGTTTATCGGCTGTATTCGCGGGAGTATTACCAAGATGTGTTGGCGCATCTGACACCGACCGGGATGATGACCCAGTGGCTGCCGGTGTATCAGATGCCGGCTAAGGCTGTCGATGAGGCGATCGCCACGTTCGTGACCGTGTTTCCATACGCGCTGCTGTATTCGGGGATCAGTCAGGAATTTATTCTTCTGGGAAGCCGCAAACCATTCGACATCGACCGTCTCTGGCAGCGTTTCCCGCGGAGCGGCCGGGCGCGGGCGGACCTTGCCGCAATCCTCGTTGACACGCCTGCGAAGCTCGGGCTACGGATCGTGCGCCCGGATGCGACGCTGCGCCGCGACTATCTGGGAGGTGAGACCATCAGCGATGAGCGCAACGATCTGGAGCAAATGTTTCTGGCGACGAAGGGCGGCACGGTCAACTATGATCCCGGCGAGGTGCTGGCATGGCTGCGCATCGAAGCGCCGGTGATGGCTGCCGCGCTCGCGCCGATCGTGGAGTCTCGCCTTGGCACTGGGAAATAGCTTGCCGAGCGCCGTTACGCGTTAGACGGTAGCACCTAAGCATAAAAGAATTTTAATGCAGTACAACCATGTGTTGTATCAGGGCAACGCCTCAACGACGCACGGGTCCCACGGGCGCGATGCCAAAGAGCTGGTGCTCCACAC
>JBEKUL010000233.1:0-2627 GCA_049515055.1 Steroidobacteraceae bacterium
AAGAGCGCACCCCAATGCCGGATGCGATCACTGCTTGACACATCATAGCCCGTGGCGCGCCAGGTCGGGTCGGCTAGCAGTACCTAAGGCGCCAGGAAGCGGGCGTCAACCGGAGGATCGTAACCGTTGGCCAGGCGGTTGGTCTCATTCGCTAGTCCGATCACCGCCAGCAACTCCGCGAACTGCTCTTCGGTCATTCCCTTACTGCGCGCGCCAGCGCTGTGGGAGGCGATGCAGTACCGGCAGTTGTTTGTGACGCTCACCGCCACGTAGATGAGTTCTTTGGTAAGCGGATCGAGAGCGCCAGGGGCCATTACCTGCTTGACGTTGCTCCAGATGCGCTCGAGCGTGTCGGGGTCGCGGGCCAACACCTTCCAGAAATTGTTGACCCAGTCGACGTTGCGGGTCCTCATGATATCGTCGTAGACCGCACGCACGCGAGCTGGGGCGTCGGCGTACTCGATCAGCTTCGCGCTCACGGCGGCATCGCAACGGCGCGGGCTGGGAAGCCCGAGCCGTGCTGAGGTTTCGGAATGCGTACCATTCGCTCAGCCATTGTCCCGCGCTTGCGCACGCGCATACGCCGGGCGTGACACGATGCGCTGCACGTACTGCTCGATGAGCGGGGACTTCGGCAACAGGGGACTCTGAGCAAAGAGCGCAAAGGTCGTGCCGTAGAGCACATCGGCAGCGCTGAAGCGCTCGCCGAGCAGGTAGGGTCCGCGCTCGAGCGTCCCGAAAACGACCGGCATGGCTTCCTCGACGACGACCCATCCGGCAGTGCCACGCGGAACTTCATGATTCAGAAACTTCGATACAAAGGCCGGCTCGAGCACACCGCTGTAGTAGGCGAGCCAGGTCAGATAGGCGCCGCGCTCCGGCTCCCCGACCAGCGGCCCGAGATGATTCTTGGGGTACTGATCGGTGAGATACAGCGCGATCGCGGAGGATTCATAGACTACGGTGCTGTTGTCGGAAATCGCGGGTACCTTGCCAAGTGGGTGCGGGTTGGCGCGATCGAGCGCGCCGCTGCCATCACGCCGCCGGATAGTGACCAGCTTGATCTCGTAAGGCACCTGCAGCTCCTCGAGAAGAAAGATAATGCGCGAGGAACGTGACTTGGGAGCGTGATACAGAGTGATCATGAGACGTATCCATCCACTAATGAGCGCGCATCATTAACGGAACGATCTGTGTGAGGCAAGTTTCCGAGAATCGGTATGGGCGCCTTGCACTGACTCACTCCGATTGAACTGCCTGCATGCATGGCAGGATAATCCGTGTTGATGCCCATCAAGCTGTTTCGGTCACCGATCCGGCCGCGGACCGCCAAACATTTTATGAGATCAACAATCCCTCTCGTCATTGCCAGGCGTGAATTTCTCAAATTCCTGGCGGCAAGCCCTTACGTTGCGATGTGCGGCGGCGTCGCGGCGTACCTGCCCGAAAGGGCCGTCGCACAGAGCGCGCAGCCCGAAGAGTCTCTTATCAGAGCCCCTGCCGAAGCCCTGAGCGTGTTCGATCTCGAAGCAGTGGCGCACCGCAATGTGCAGCCGGGCCATTGGGCGAACATGGCCAGCGGGGTGGATGACGATACGACGCTGCATGCTAATCGCGAGGGATTCAAGCACGTGCAACTGCGACCGCGCAGATTGCGCGATACGACCAAGGTCGACACGCAGGTCGAGCTATTCGGCACGCTCTACAACAGCCCGATCTTTACCTGCCCGACGGGCGGTCAGAAATCGTTCGCCGCTGATGGCGAATTGGCAGTAGCACGAGCAGCGCGGGTACGCGGTACAGTGCAGATCCTGTCGACCACGACTTCGACGCCGATTGAAGAGGTCAACAAGGCGCTGGGGCGCCCGGTGTGGTTTCAGCTCTACGCGCCATCGTCCTGGGAGGCCTGCGATCAGCTTCTGCGGCGCGTCGAGGCGTCCGGGTGCTCGGTGATTGTGCTTACCGTTGATGGCAACGGGGGACGCAACAGTGAGACGTACTTGCGCACGCGGCCAAGAGATCTGCGTCAGTGCCGCACCTGCCATGTGGGAGAGGAGCAACCCGGCACTGCGTTCAGCAGGCGGCCGATGTACGAGGGCATCGATATGAGCGGCGTTATCATGAACAATCCCGCGTTGGACTGGGCCTTCTTCGACCGCTTGCGCAAGCGCTGGAAGGGCAAGCTGCTGCTCAAGGGATTGGATACGCGCGAAGACGCGCGCTTGAGCCTGGAACACGGTGTCGATGGAATCCTCGTGTCGAACCACGGCGGACGCGCGACGGAAACCGGACGTGCCACGATCGAGGCACTGCCCGAGGTTGTGGCGGCGGTCGGCGGGCGCATCCCGGTATTCGTCGATGGCGGCTTCAGGCGCGGCACGGACGTTTTCAAGGCGCTGGCGCTGGGGGCAAAAGCGGTAGGAATCGGCCGGCCCATGCTGTGGGGGCTGGGCTCGTTTGGGCAAGCTGGTGTCGAGCGCGTACTGGAGATCATGCAAGGCGAACTGAAGCTGGTGATGGCCAATTGCGGCACGCAGAGCATCGCGCAGATCAGCCGCGCCTATGTCGCAACGCCAGATTGGAAAAGCTAAACAGCACTGGTTGCCTCTGTAGGGATCTGCGCACAC
>JBEKUL010000234.1:0-2552 GCA_049515055.1 Steroidobacteraceae bacterium
CCAGCGACTCCACCGCCGGCTTCAACGCGCGCGCCGCGGAGCTCGCCAAGCAGAAGCCGGAGAGCGACCTGCGCGTGGATGGCAATCCGGATGACGCGATCGAGCACGCGGCGAAAGTCGTGAGCGCCGCCTACTCATACGCGTTCATTTCGCATGCGACGCTCGAGCCGATGAACTGCACGGCCTCGTTCAAGGATGGGAAGGTCGAGATCTGGGCGCCGACGCAAAACCCCGGTCCGGGTCGCGACGGCGTCGTCAAGGCGCTGGGCATTGCGCCGGAGAATGTTCTGATCCACATGATCCGCGCCGGCGGGGGATTCGGCCGGCGCCTCATGAACGACTACATGATCGAGGCGGCGGTGATATCGAAGGAGATCGGTGCACCGGTGAAGGTGCTGTGGTCGCGTGAAGATGACATACAACACGATTTCTACCGGCCCGGCGGCTTTCACAACCTGACGGCGGCCGTCGATGCGCACGGCAAACTCATCGCCTGGCGCAACCATTTCGTGGGCTTCGCACGTACCCAGTACTTCAGCAACTCGGCGGTACCGGCTCTGGATTGTTTTCCGGCCGGCTTCGTGCCGAACTACGCGCTGCGCACCTCCCGGATCTCATTCAACATGCCGGTGGGACCGCTGCGTGCGCCCGGGGATAACGTGCACGCGTTCGTGTTTCAGTCGTTCCTCGATGAGGTGGCTCACGCCGCGGGCGTGGACACGATCGACTTCAATGTGGCACTGCTCAAGAGTCCGCTACCGGGCGAAGGGCAGGGCAAGGTCGGCGGCAATGCCTTCGCGCCGGGGTTTCTTGCCAACCGCATGATCACGGTGATCGAGCGCGTGCGCGAGATGTCGGGTTGGAGCAATCGCGCCCGCTTGCCGAAGGGCACCGGCCTGGGCTTTGGGTGGTACTGGAGCCATCTCGGCTATATCGCTCAGGTGCACCAGGTCAGGGTCGATGCCGATGGCGTCATCACGCCCGAGCACTTCTGGGTCGCCGCCGATGTCGGCAAGCACATCATCAACCCGACCAATGCGGTGAACCAGATGCAGGGCGGGGTTCTCGATGCGGTCTCGGCGGCGCTGGGTCAGCAGATCACGCTCGACAAGGGCCGCGTCGTGCAGAGCAATTTTCAGGATTACCGGCTGCTGCGCAATCGCAAGATCCCGCAAATCGATGTGGAGTTCGTACCCTCGGATTTCCCGCCTACGGGAATCGGGGAGCCTCCCTATCCGTCCGCGATCCCCGCGTTCTGCAATGCCATCTTCGCGGCCAGCGGTCAGCGCGTGCGCAAGCTGCCGCTGACTGGCGAGAAGCTGACGATATGAGCCTGTGGGATGCGGCGCATCGCGCGGCATTTCGAAGCCGTTGACCGCGAGGATTGGCGATTGATTGGTCCGTGGGCGGCGTGGAGTGCTGTGGCTTCTTGATTTAATGGTCGGGGTAAAGCGCCGCAGCCGGCAAATCAGTTCAATTCGGCGCGCCGGCTCCGCGGCCAGGCACAAACAGCTTCGGCATCAGCTGCGCCAGCAGGTGGCGCCAGACCTTCCATTCGTGCTCGCCCGGTGTGCTGTGGAATTCGTAGTGAATTCCACTTTGCTGCAGCAGCTGGCCCACTTTCAGCTGCGCCGGATAGCGCGTGTCCTCCGTGCCGCAGCCGAGGAACAGCAGCTTCAGCCGCTGGTTCACCGTCGCCGGGTTCTTCAGCAGGCCCGGCACCTGCGTCTCGAGATCAAATTTCGGATAGCCGAAAGCTCCCGCGCTGAACTCCGCGACCCATGCAAACCTGTCCAGGTTCCTGAGCCCGAGCGTGAACGCCTGGCCGGCGCCCATCGACAGGCCCGCAATGGCCCGGCCGTCACGGTTGGCTTCCACCCGATAGTCCCGCTCGATGATCGGCATCACGTCGCTGAACAGCTCGCGGCCGAAGGCCTCGATCGCGCTCAGCGCCGTTGCATCGCCTGGAGTGTCTCCGTAGGGCATCACGACCACCATCGGCCTGGCCTTGTGCTCGGCCAGCAGGTTCTCCTCGATCGCGGCGACGGCCCCGAGGCGCGACCAGCCTTCCTGCGAGTCACCGCCGCCATGGAACAGATACAGCACGGGAAACCGCTTGCCGGGCTGGCGGTCGTAATCGGGCGGCACGTAGATCACGACGGTGTGCAGCG
Organism: Steroidobacteraceae bacterium; assembly: GCA_049515055.1. Taxonomy (GTDB): domain Bacteria; phylum Pseudomonadota; class Gammaproteobacteria; order Steroidobacterales; family Steroidobacteraceae; genus FEN-1191. The sequence goes on from JBEKUL010000234.1 coordinate 2,172, forward strand.
CCTGCGATTCCGTGACCCGGTAGGTCCGCAACTGCATCGATCCGTGGGGCACGTCGCGCACCTCATCGAAGCGCGGCGGGTTGCCGGCGACCTCGAAGTAGCTCCAGGGCGTGGCGCCGCCGGCATTCACGTTCGGGTTCGCTAGGTCGAGGGCCCGCATGCCGTCGACCAGGAACGCATAGCGGTAGATTTCGGGCTCCAGCGGACCGATCGTGAGCGTCCACAGGCCGTCCGCGCTCTTCTGCATCGGCATGTTCCACTGGTCGGGCGCCGCCTTGGTGGTCCCGGACGGCTTCGGGTTCAGCGTGCCGACACTCGCCGAGACCAGAACCTCGGTGGCCTTGGGCGCCCTGATTCGAAACGTCACCATGTCATCGGCGC
>JBEKUL010000235.1:0-3038 GCA_049515055.1 Steroidobacteraceae bacterium
AACTCAAGCGCCAGGTCGATGTGCCGATTGCCGGCGGCGAAGGCAATCGTGGCATGCGTGAATTCCGTGATCTCCTCGAACGCGGCTGCCTGGATATCATCCAGCCTGAGGTGCTGATCAACGGCCCGCTCGCTCTGCGCAAGTATGCGGTGTTCGCGGAAGCCCTGAGCAAGCAGATCAGCCCGCACATCGGCGATGCCAGTATTGCGACCGTCTGCAACATGCATCTTATCGCGTCATGGCCGAATGCGATCTATCTGGAGGTCTACCACGATCTGCCGCTGAATGATTACCGCAACACCTTCGCCCTGTTCGAGGAGCCACCGGTCATCGACCAGCACGGGTACTTCAACCTGTCGCAGAAACCTGGACTCGGAATCTCGATCAACAAGGATTTCATCCTTCCCGGCTGAGCGCGCAGGGACCGGCGCTCGCCGGCGCGTTCAGGCCGCGGCGCTGTCCTGACTCTCATCGGCGATCATCGGCAGCGTCCCGATGCGCGATTCATCGGGCAAGCCAAGCAGCAGAATCTCCGCAGTCTGCTCCGCGCTGAAGCTCGCCTGCTCACCGTCCTTCAGGTAGGTGGCCGTATAGCGGCGCAGCGGCGCCCCCTCCACCGATCCGGCACCGGAGAGGGCCAGAAACAGCCCGCGCCCGGTCGCGACGAAGCGCGATCCAGGCGAGAGCCGGTAGCGGCTACAGCGGATATTACAGTCGGTGAAGGTGCCAAGGGTCTTCTCTTCCACACCGCGGGCGCCCGCGAGCGGCTGCCAGCGGAAGGCGTCAGGATTGATCAGGATCGGGTCGGCATACTGCGGCTTCGGATACACCATCGGCCGCTTGTTCGCGTACTCCCACACCGCCTGAAAGCTATCCATGTTCTTCTTGCCGGCGACTGCCTCGTTGCGCCGGTAGACGCCCCGATCGAAGGTCCCGAACTGCTTCATCTCCTCGTAGGCCGCATCCACCTGGCGCTGGGACAGGTATCCCGAGCCACTCGGGCCGCCGAACTGCACGACAACGACCATGTTGGCGCCTTTGGAACTCTGCGGGCCGTAGTACGCACCCTCGGGGAAGTAGCCGAGCGCGCCCGGCCGCATCTTGCCATTACGATCAAAGTCGCACTCGCCCTCGATCTGAAAGCGGAACTGATCGAAGTTGTGCCGATGCCGGGGTGAAAAGAAATCCCCAGTCTGCGCGTACAGGCCGAGCCTGAAGTTGCCAGGAGTGCCTGCCTCACCCATTACGAAGGGCCACTTCTTGAGCGTCCCGGCGCGCACGCTGCTGGCCTCGGTGTCACACGGCACTTCATCGCCTTGTACAATCTGCATGGTATTCGCCTTCAAGTCGTAAGCCTAGCGCTGCATCCATTATCGGCGCCGCGGCGCAAGCAGTCCAGCCACAGACATAATGCAATGCGAATGCGTGGCCCGCGGAACATGCCCCTATGCCGCATGGGCGCGCACGTGGTGCTCGATCGCCAGAATAATGGCATTGGCGCACGTCGCGACAAGGAATAGTAAAAACGTCAGCGCCATGATGTCCGGCACGTTGTGGCTGTCCATCGCGTGAATGAGCATGAATCCAAGCCCCTGGCTCGAGGCGAACAGCTCGCCGATCAGTGTGCCCAGCAGCGTGGTCGAGAAGCCGATGCGCAGTCCGGTCACGATCTCGGGCAACGCTGCCGGCAGCAGGATGTGACGCGCCAGGCTCAGCGGTGCGAGCCGCATCACGCGCGCGGTGCGCAGCAGTACCGGCTGGATGTTGCGGATCGCGCCGATTGCGAACAGCGTGACCGGGAAGAAACCGTGCAGCGCGCCGAATGCGATCTTGGCCGGCGGGCCCAGCCCGAATACCAGCAGGATCACCGGGTACAGTACGATCTTCGGAATCGAGTAGAGCGTTTCCAGGATCGGCGAGAGGATCTCGTGGGCCGCCGCACTCGAGCCGATCGCGATGCCGATCACGAGTCCACCGGTCAGGGCCAGCACGGCCGCGTACAGGAACGCGCTGCCGGTGGCCCGGGCATTCTCCCAGAAGGGTTCCTGGCGGACAATGATCGCCAGGCGCTGCAGGGTCTGCCACGGCGGCGCGATCGCGTCCGGTCCCGCAAAATAATAGGCCAGCTGCCACAGCACCGCGAGGCCTATGATCAGCATCAGGTAGTCGCCCCAGCGCTGCTTCACGCGCGGTACCAGCGCCGATAGATGCGTGCTTCCCAACGCTGCAGCACGCCATTGATAATCGCCACGACGATGAAGATCAGCAGGATCAGTCCATACATCGTCGCATTGTCGAATTCGTTGAAGGGCCCGCGATGACGCCGATGACGGAGTACGCGACCGCGAGCTTGACCCCCGTGAACAGGTGCGGGGTCGCAGCTGGCAGCGTGATCCGCAGCGCCGTGCGCCAGCGGTTTATGCGCATGACGCGGGCCACCTTACCGTAGACACGTGGGATCCGGTCGATCGCTGTCAGCGTGGAGGAGATCATCGCGACCACGCCGAACATCGCGCCCATGATCGTCAGCGACAGCTGCCCGATGCCGAAGATCACGATCAGCAGCGGATAGAACACGAAGGTCGGCACCGAATAATAAGACAGCAGCACGGGATTGAGCACCCGGCGCAGTCTGGGCAGCGCGTGGATCATCAGCCCGATCAGGAAGCCGGGCACGATCGAAAGCACGATCGCGGCCGCGACGTTCTGGAACGTGTAGCGGGCATCGGCCCAGAACCAGTCCGCATGGCGCATCATATTCACCAGCGCCACCAGCATCTTCGATGGCGGGATCATCGTGAACGCATTGATCACCCCGGTCCGGCACAGCACCTCGAGCGCCAGTACCAGGCCGGCCGCAATAGCCGAGCGCCACAAGGCCGGATGCTTCATGCGATTCCCAGTGCCTTCCTCGACTCGTCGCGAATAAGCTCCCACAGCCGGCTGGTAAATAGCCCGAAACCGGGCTCGGACACGATGCGTGAGTCACGCTCGCGCGGCCAGTGCGTCTCGAGCACGCTGATGAACCGTCCCGGCCG
>JBEKUL010000236.1:0-2667 GCA_049515055.1 Steroidobacteraceae bacterium
GTCGCTGTCACTAGCCACATTAGGGGCGCACGTTGGAGACCAGTCTTTATTTGCCGGTAAAACGCTTCCTTGAAGGATTGGGCTGTGAGGGAAAGGGTGTGGTATGCGGCTGCGATCTCGTGGCGTTGGATCGAGGCACGCCTGCCGCGGTTGTGATTGGCGAGTTAAAGCTAAGCTTCACGCTTGAATTGGTTTTGCAGGCCGTCGACCGCTCGGCAGCTTGCGATGAGGTCTGGCTGGCGGTCCGCATGTCGGCGCAAGGTCGTGGCCGTGAATCCGATGCAAGAGTGAGGAAACTTTGCCGGCTGCTTGGCTTCGGGTTACTCGCCGTATCAAATTCCGGGAAGGTGGAGGTGCTGGTGGAGCCAGTTCCCTGGCGTCCTCGGCGCGACGCGAAACGCCACTCCAAAATCGTCGACGAGCATCGGCGGCGCCAAGGGGATCCGGCGGTAGGTGGCACTACACGGCAGCCTATTATGACAGCGTATCGCCAGCAGGCGGTGGCCTGCGCGGCGGCGTTAGCGTTGGCACCCGCTCGGGGGACTGTCGGGAATCTTGTGTGAGGTCATGATGATGGGAATCGAAGGAGCATCACATGGCTATCGAGAAAGACTTACTGGACCAGCTACTGGCCGGGCGCGATCCGAAGGATGTATTCAATAAAGACGGGTTGGTTGACGAGCTGAAGAAGGCGCTCTCTGAGCGGATCTTGAATACCGAACTCGAGGAGCATCTGGACGCCGACAGCGTTGAGGGCAAGTCCAATCACCGCAACGGCTATTCTAAGAAGTCGGTTCTGACCGGCACCTCGAAGATGACGCTGTCGGTGCCGCGGGATCGGGCTGGGACGTTTGACCCCAAGCTGATCGCCAAATACCAGCGTCGGTTCCCGGAAGATCATCTCGATGTATGCGCGCGGCATGACGGTCCGCGAGATCCGTGGCCATCTTGAGGAACTCTACGGCATCGAGGTTTCGCCGGACCTGGTCTCGGCGATTACCGACGCGGTGCTGGATGAGGTTGCAGAATGGCAGAACCGGCCCCTCGATATTTGCTACCCGCTGGTGTTCTTCGATGCCATTCGGGTCAAGGTCCGTGACGAAGGCTTCGTGCGTAATAAGGCGATCTACATCGCGCTGGGTGTTCTGCCGGATGGCACGAAGGAGATTCTTGGCATCTGGATCGAACAGACCGAGGGCGCCAAATTCTGGCTGCGCGTGGTAAACGAGTTAAAGACCCGCGGTGCCCAGGACATTCTCATCGCCGTGATCGACGGCTTGAAGGGTTTTCCCGAAGCCATTAATGCCGTCTTCCCACAGACAATCGTTCAAACCTGCATCGTCCATCTGATCCGCCATTCCATGGATTTTGCCTCCTGGAAGGATCGCAAGAGCTTGGCGCAAGCGCTACGGGCCGTTTATCGTGCGGCCGATGCGGCTGCTGGCCAGGCTGCCCTCGACGCCTTTGCGCAAGGTCCGTGGGGCACAAAGTATCCGGCAATCGCGCAGAGCTGGCGCCGCAACTGGGAGCTCGTGATTCCTTTCTTCGCTTTCCCCGAAGGCGTGCGGCGAATCATCTACACCACGGATGAGATCGACAAGTCTTTTCTGCTGCGCGATCTGCTATTCTGGAGGAGCACGGGTGACCGCGTGGCAAAGAGCCGGGTCCGAGGATGTCAGCCCGGCCGCGCAGCTGTCACGGTCGCTCCTCATTGGCGGCACCCGTGCGCCGCTTACCAGGACCACGCGGCTTCCATCGGCTGACGAACTGTTCGTAGGCGTGTTCGGCGTGGCGCGCGACATCGATCTCACGATTGCGCAGTTCCTTGATATTGTAGGCATAGGCCGCGCCACGCTTGTTGCCCTTTTTCTCCGGCTGTCCAGCCTGTAGCTGCATCGCTCGTATCTTATGGGCGACCAGCGCAGGTCGCGCCCATTGGTAGTCGGCATCCTTGGTCAGCAAATGCCAGCAGAGCACGGCGAGCTTGCGTGCCACGGCGACCGCCGCGACCTGGTGACCACGCCGGGCTCGGATACGCAGGAAAAACGAGCGCAGCGGGCCTGGTGCCTTGGAGGCAGCCCACGCCGCCTCGACCAGCATGGCGCGAGCGTGGCTCCGACCGCGCTTGCTGATGCGGCCATGCTGCGCCAAACCAAGACCCGATTGGCGTACACGTGGATTGAGCCCGACATAGCTCACGAGTTTCTGCGGGGAGGAGAAGCGTCGGATGTCGCCAATCGCGGCGACGAGGCCTGCCGCCACGTTGATATTGACGCCGGTGATAGTCAGGAGGCGCCTGACTGACGGGTCCTCAATCACCTTCTCAGCGATCTCGCGGTCGAGAAGCTCGAGATCTTCGCCGAGCCGGTCGAGCTCGCGCAAATGCCGGTCGATTGCGGCCCGCTCATCGACTGGCAGTTGCTGTCGTCCGAGCCAGCTCCGACCCAGCCGGCCGAACAAGTCGGCATGCGGGCATGGCGGGATAAGATGCGCTTGCAGGATAGAATGCACCTCGTTCTTGATCCGGGTCCGATGCCGAACGATCTGGTTGCGGCGAGCCACCAGTCGGCGCCTGAGCTCGGTTTCCGCATCGGGCAGCCAGACCTCCGGTAGGAAGCCCGCTGCCCGCAGCGACGCCAGCACGCCTGCGTCGATTTTGTCTGTCTT